>NZ_KB899589.1:0-28889 GCF_000378365.1 Megamonas rupellensis DSM 19944
TGACGAGGTTGATAGGCCAGGAGTAGAAGTTCAGTAATGAATGTAGCGTACTGGTACTAATATGTCGAGAGCTTAACTTAAAAAAGAAATGACTTGGAGCAAAGTAATCTTCTGAGTGGTTTTGAAAGATTAATATCTTTCAAAAAAAAGAAAAGAGAATATCTGGTGACGATGCCTAAATGGTTCCACCTGTACCCATACCGAACACAGTAGTTAAGCATTTAGAGGCCGAAAGTACTTGCATGGAGACGTGCTGGGAGGATAGGAAGTTGCCAGTTATGATAGGGGTATCGCCAAGCGGTAAGGCATGGGACTTTGACTCCCACATGCGTTGGTTCGAATCCAGCTACCCCTGCCATATATCGGTTCACTAGCTCAGTTGGCAGAGCACCTGACTTTTAATCAGGGTGTCCCGAGTTCGAATCTCGGGTGAGCCACCATCTCTTTGGCGCGTTGGTCAAGTGGTTAAGACACCGCCCTTTCACGGCGGCTTCATGGGTTCGAATCCCATACGCGTCACCAATCTCTCGGGCGGTTAGCTCAGCTGGGAGAGCGCTTGCCTTACAAGCAAGATGTCAGCAGTTCGATCCTGTTACCGCCCACCATTAGTAATTAATCTCCTTGTTTTCAAGGAGTTTTTTTATTTTATAAATAAATAGATGGTGATGGAGTTCACCGATAAATCTGTATAGATACAGTAATGACTCCTGTTATATTATATTTTTATTTTAAATATATATAACAGGAGTTTTTTATTTTATAAAAAGATAATAAAATAGAGAGGAGATTTTTATGAGTAATTTATTAGTTGTTATGTTAGGTTGTGCTTTGGGTGGTGCTATGAGATATTTAATCACTACATATATAAATAAATTAGGATATTTTCCTTATGGTACCTTAGCTGTAAATTTAATAGGTTGTTTCTTAATTGGCATGATAGCTACATTATTAACAGAAAAAATACAAGGTACATCACCATATCTTTCTTTATTTTTAACAGTAGGATTTTTAGGTGGACTTACTACTTTTTCATCATTTACAAATGAAACTCTAATATTGTGGCGTACAGGAGATTTCATTTCTGTATTATTAAATGTAGGCTTAAATACATTTGGTGGGCTTTTAGCAGCTTGGATAGGTAGAATATTAATCTATATGGCTTTTTAATAATAATAAAGGCGATACATTTATTTGTATCGCCTTTATCTTTATATATTGCAATATTAATGAAAAACTTTTAATAAACTTAAAACCATATAAGTCATGCCAGCAGCAATTAAAGGTCCAACAGCGACTCCTTTAAAGAAAAATACACCAATCATTGTACCAATGATAAGAGATGATACAATATCTGGAGAGTCCTTCAATAAGGAGACACCAGAGCCACCAGCAACAGCAGCAAATACACCGGCTAATAGGGCTAATATACCAACAGGAGAGGTAAAACTATGTATCATCATTTGAACTGTTATTTTACCAGTAGCTAGAGGTATTAAAATGGCAATTGTAAGTAATATGATACCATAATTTAAACCATTTGTTTCTACGAATTGCATTAGAGCATCTAACTGGAAAACTTTTAAAATTAAAATTACACCAACAGCATAAAAAACAGACATATTATGTCCAATATAACTTAAGGCTAAAAGTACTAAAAGAATAATATATTCATTACTCATATAAACACGTCCTTTAATTAAATTTTCTTAAATTGTTTTTCTATTGTAGCATATGGTTTTTGAAAAAACAAAAATTCTTTAAAATTTTTTCTAAAAAACTATAGCTTTTTTAATTTATTTTTGTTACAATATAACAAGTTAATGCTTTAGCTAATTAAAGTATTACAATGCAATTATAGATAATATATATTCGTATTAGGAGGAAATATTTATGAAAAAGATATTATTGCTATGTATGTCTATGCTTTTAGGCGCAATGTTAGTAGCTGGCTGTGGAAGTGAGGAAAAAGAAACATCTTCTGCTACTGGTGGCAGTGATAAACCTATCGTTATTGGTTTAGATGATAGTTATCCACCAATGGGCTTTAAAGATGAAAATAATGAAATTGTTGGTTTTGACGTAGATTTAGCAAAAGAAGCAACAAAAAGACTTAATCGTCCAGTAGAATTTAAAGCAATTGATTGGTCTAGTAAAGAAGCTGAACTTAAAAGCGGTCGTGTAGATATTCTTTGGAACGGTTTAGATATTACTGAAAAACGTAAAGAAAATATGTTATTTAGTGATCCTTACATGAAAAATCGTCAAGTTATCTTCGTTCCAGTTAATTCTGATATAAAATCTCTTGACCAGTTAAAAGGTAAAGTAATCGGTACTCAAAGCGGTAGTACAGCAGAAGATTTCTTAGATAATAACCAAGATTATGCTGCACAATTTGCTGAAGTAAAAAAATATGGTGATTACATTGATGCTTTCATGGATTTAGAAAATGGTAGAATTGATGCAGTAGTAACAGATGAACTCATCGGTACTTATTATATGCAAAAACATGCTGATTCTTTCAAAGAAACTGATATTGTTGTAGGTGAACCTACTGATTTTGGTATTGCATTTGCAAAAGACAATCAAGCTCTTCGTGATGAAGTTCAAAAAGTAATGAATGAAATGAAAGCTGATGGTACAATCGCTAAAATTTCCGAAAAATGGTTTGGTAAAGATATCACTACAAAATAATAAGATAAATAAAAGCGAGAACGAAAAGTTCTCGCTTTTTTATTTGGATAATATAGTTACAGCTAAAATAATGATGATAGCACCAATTAATTCAAATAAACCAAAGGAAATATTTAAGAAGATAATTGATAAAATAATAGAAGAAAAAGGTTCTAAAGAAGCAAAAACGCTAATTTTTGTAGGAGAAAGATATTTTGTACTTTCAAGATAAGCACAAAATGCTATTGCTGTACCAAAAATAATGATAGCAGATAAAGTGAGAGCTGTATCTAAATCCCATATACCATTGAATTCCCATGGTTTTTGATAAAAGGACATCAAGATACCACCGATTAGCATACCCCAGCCAATGATTAGTGTGGAACGCCATTTTTTGATAATAGTTCGAGGTTGCAATGTATAAAAGGCAGCAAAGCAAGCACAAACAAGTCCCCAGATAAGAGCTTCTAAAGATATAGCTAGAGTGGAAAAATTTCCTTTAGTAACTAAAAAGAAAGTTCCGACCATAGCAAGAAAGATAGAAAATAATTCTTTAAAAGAAGGTAAGCGATGAGTAGTGAACAATAAGTAAAATACGATTACAATAGGCATTAAATATTGCAGTATAGTAGCTGTAGCAGCATTACTATGAATGATTGTACCAAAATATGTATATTGAACACCTAACATACCAAAGATACCAAAACAAATTAATGGAAATTTGTCTTTAGTGCGCCAAATAGAAAAAATATCGCCTTTATTTAAGATGGCATCAATACATAATAAAATAATACCAGACAAAATTAGACGAACAGTAACAAGCCATTCGGCAGAGATAATTTTATCAACAAATAAATGTTGGGATAATACACCAGAAGCACCCCAAAGTATAGTACCTGTAACTATAAATAGTGTACCTTTTAATTGGCAAGACATAAGAACCTCCTGAAATATGAAAATAATAGATATATTCTATTATTTTTTTTATTTATTGTAAATAAGTATTGCTTTTTGAGGATTATTGTATTAAAATTTAAATAAGATATTAATTAATAATAATTATTTATTAGAGTTGAGTTAAGGAGAAGAAATTATGGAAATGTCAGCATTATGGAAATTAAGTTACGGAATGTATGCTATTGGCACATTAGATGGAGAAAGACCGACAGGTTGTATTGTAAATACAGTTATTCAAATCACTAGCGATAATCCAGTGATTGCTATTAGCATGAATAAAAACAACTATACTTATGATTGTATAAAACGCACAGGTAGATTTTCTGTATCCATTTTATCTGAAAAAACAACACAAAATGTAATTGCTAAATTAGGTTTTTCTTCTGGTAGAGATACAGATAAATTTGATGGCGATATTTTTGCTTGGGAATATATGGACGGACTTCCTGTAGTAAATGAAAATAGCTGTGCGCATATAACAGCAGAAGTTATTACAATGACAGAAATGGAAACTCATTATGTGATTTTAGCGCGTGTACAAGATGCGAAAGTAGTTTCTGATTACAATCCAATGACTTATAAATATTATCATGAAGTAATCAAAGGTAAAGCTCCTAAAAATGCACCTACTTATCAGGCTCCAGAAAAAATAACAGATAAAGAAACATGGGCTTGCCAAATTTGTGGATATATTTATGAAGGTGATTTAACTAAAGAACCAGAAGATTTTGTTTGCCCAATTTGTAAACAACCAAAATCTATGTTTAAAAAACAATAAGATAAATTGGTAAAATAAAAAGCTGACCATTATTAGGTCAGCTTTTATTAATTTAGAAAATATTATTTTTTGGAACGAGCTTTAGCTTTTGCAGCTTGTTTTTTCTCTTGTTCATGTTTTGCGTAATCTACGCCCCAGCTTTTCATTTTATGTTTAAACGCTAACATTGGATGGCGTAAAAACATTTTTTTCTGAGTGCTTTGCATGATAGAGCGAAATTCTTTTGTTTGTTTAGTGCCAAAACAAGGACGGTCACAACGTTCGCAAATTGGTTTAGTAATACCATATGGACATCTACTGATTTTCGTCATTACAGTAGTGAGCAAAGCTGTACATTTTGGACAAAGTTTACTTCCAGATGTATTATGATGGCTGTGACAATAAACACCAAATGTTTTACGGATTTCTTCTTTTTCCTTAGGAACATTGTTTTTTATTTCAACCGGTTTACGTTTTGGTAAAAATCTTGAAAAAATTCCCATAGCAGTCTCCCTTGATTATATAATTATTGATTTATAAGTACTTATTTAATTTTACGGTTTATTATAATTTATGTCAAGAAATAGCATAATAGTTTGACAAGGTTTAATTTTTATGATAGTGTCATTGTTAATAAGATTAAGGTATTATTTGGAGTGTATAATTGATATGATAAAGTTAAAAAATATTGTAAAGACTTACGATACCCCAAATGGTTCAGTTCATGCGTTGAAAGATATTAATTTAGAAATTAAGCGTGGAGAAATTTATGGGATTATCGGTCTAAGTGGTGCTGGTAAATCTACATTAGTTCGTTGCATAAATATGCTAGAAAGACCGACTTCTGGTAGCGTCATCGTCAATGGTAAAGATTTAACAACAATGACAGAATCTCAGCTTCGTGAAGCGAGAAAAGATATTGGCATGATTTTCCAACATTTTAATTTATTGTCTACTTCTACAGTATACGATAATATTGCTTTTCCTTTAAAATTAGCAGGAAAATCTAAAGAAGAAATCAAGGCTAAAGTAGAACCATTATTAAAATTGGTTGGTCTTGAAAATAAAGCTCATCAATATCCATCTCAATTATCAGGTGGTCAAAAACAGCGTGTAGGTATAGCTAGAGCTTTAGCTAATGATACAAAAGTATTATTATGTGATGAAGCGACATCAGCTCTTGACCCTCAGACAACAAAAGCTATTTTAGAATTAATCAGAGATATAAATAAGAAATTACAATTAACAGTAGTAGTAATTACTCATGAAATGCAAGTTATCAAAGACCTTTGTGATAAAGTTGCTGTATTAGACCATGGGGTAATTGCAGAAAATGGTACAGTATTAGAAATCTTTACTAATCCTAAAGAACCTATTACTAAGGAATTTATGAGCGTACTTAGCAGTAATGAACTTCCAGCTGCTTATCGCAATGGCAAAGTGCATAAAGAATATATAAAAGATGCAACTATGTTACTTCGCTTGACTTTTATTGGTGAGTCTGCAGATAATCCAGTGATTGCAGGTCTTATTCGTAAATTCCCTGAATTAGATATAAGTATTTTATTTGGAGATTTATCTCAAATTCAAATGGTACAATTTGGTAGAATGATAATTGGCTTAGATGGAAAAGAAGATCAGATTAAAGATGCGATAAAATCTCTAATGGAACAAGATTTAAAAGTGGAGGTGATAGGATATGTTCAGCGACGCACTCATGCTACTGCCTAAGGCATTAGGTGAAACTGTATATATGGTAGCTGTATCTATGATTGTTGCTTCTGCTATAGGTATTCCTCTTGGTGTATTATTATTGGCTACTGGTAAAAATCAAGTTTTAGAATTAGGTATGGCTAATAAAACATTATCAGCGATTGTAAACTGTGTACGTTCTATTCCATTTATTATTTTAATGGTGGCAATTATTCCTTTTACAAGATTGATAGTAGGCTCTTCTATAGGTACTACAGCGGCTATTGTACCGCTTATTATAGCTTCTATACCTCTTATTGCTCGCCTAGTGGAAACTTCACTTCGTGAGGTGCCTTATGGCTTGATAGAGGCTGCTTTATCTATGGGAGCGACTCCTTATCAGATTATTAGACGTGTATTACTTCCAGAAGCTATGCCAAGTATTGTGGCACAGTTGACAACAGTTATTATTGTGTTGATTGGTGAATCTGCTATGGCTGGTGCTGTAGGTGGCGGTGGCTTAGGTGACTTGGCTATTCGCTATGGTTATCAGCGCTTTAATCCAGAAGTAATGTTGGCTACAGTTATTGTACTTATAGTATTAGTTCAAGTAATTCAATTTTTAGGCAATATGTTAGCTAAAAAATTGAATAAAAAATAATTTTATTTATGTATTAAGGAGGAATTTTGATGAAAAAATTGCTAGCAGTAATTGCTACTGCACTTTTTGCAGTAGTGGCTTTAGCTGGTTGTGGTTCTAGTACAGATACTGCATCTAGTGAAAAAACTGTGCTAAAAGTAGGAGCAACAGCTGTTCCTCATGCAGAAATCTTAGAACAGATTAAACCAGAGTTAGCAAAAGAAGGTGTTGACTTACAGATTATTGAATTCAATGATTATGTACAGCCAAACTTAGCTTTAAATGATGGTGAATTAGATGCAAACTTTTTCCAGCATCAGCCTTATTTAGATGAATTCGCAGCAGAACATAGTGTAAAACTTGTAAGTGCTGGCGGTGTTCATATCGAACCTATGGGAATTTATTCTAAAAAAGTAAAAGCTCTTGATGAATTAAAAGATGGCGCTTTAGTAGCTATTCCTAATGACCCTACAAATGGTGGTCGTGCTTTAATTTTAATGGCAAAAGCTGGTATTATTACTTTAAAAGATAATAACGATATCAAAGCAACTGTACAAGATGTTGTGGCTAATCCAAAAAATATTCAATTCCAAGAAGTTGAAGCAGCTCAACTTCCACGTGTTTTAGATGATGTAGATGCTGCGGTAATTAATACAAACTATGCAATGCAAGCAGGCTTTGTACCAGCTAGCGATGCTTTAATTATCGAAGATAGTACATCTCCATATGTAAATATTGTAGCTGTTAGAGAAGGAGATCAGGAAAAACCTGCTATCCAAAAATTAATGAAAGCTTTAAAATCTGAAGCAGTTAAAAAATTCATTGAAGAAAAATATAAAGGTGCAGTAGTTCCTGCTTTTGAATAAGCTTAAAAGAATGAAGATATCTACAATAGATAATAAATTATTGTGGATATCTTCTTTTTTTAGCAGGAATAAAAACTATAAATATCTAAATAATAAATATGATATTTTTCTTTTAAATGTCAATGGAGGGATTTATATATGAAGAGCAAGAAAAATAAAAAGAATGCTGTAAATAAAGATGTAAAAAAAGATGTAAAAGTAGCAGTAGTGAAAAAAGAAGATATGTTTGAAGCTAGATTACATAAACATTATGATGAATTAAAATGGCTTTATTGTGAATTGTATCAGCAACAACCAAATCCTTTAAATTATTTTGATGATTTAATTAAAAATTTAAAAGACTTTTATGACCAAAGGGAAGCTTATTTAAAGGAATTAGATATTGCACGTGAAAAAAATACTAATTGGTATAAAGGCAATGATTTCATCGGCATGATGATGTATGTAAATAATTTCTCTGGCACTTTAAAAGGCTTTGAAAAAAGAATACCTTATTTACAAGAAAGCAATATAAATTATATCCATTTAATGCCTTTGTTGACATCTCCAAAAGATGAAGGTGATGGCGGTTATGCTGTAGCAGATTTCCGCAATGTTCAAGAAGAATTAGGAACTATGGAAGATTTGCGTAAATTAGCTAAAAAATGTCATCGCAATAAAATAAGTATTTGCTTAGACTTTGTAATGAACCATACTTCTAATCAACATGAATGGGCAAAAAAAGCAAGAGCTGGTGAACAAGAATATCAAGATAGATATTTCTTCTTTGATAATTATGATATGCCAAGATTATTTGAAGAAAAATGTCCACAGGTATTCCCTACAACAGCACCAGGCAATTTCACTTATTTAGAAGATATTCATAAATTTGTAATGACTACTTTCTATCCATATCAATGGGATTTAGATTATCGCAATCCTATAGTTTTCAATGAAATGGTATACAATATGTTATATTTAGCAAATCAAGGTATAGATATCATTCGCTTAGATGCTGTGCCATATATTTGGAAACAATTAGGTACAAATTGCCGTAATTTACCGCAGGTTCATACTTTAGTACGTATGATGCGTATGATTACAGAAATTGTTTGCCCATCTGTATTATTATTGGGTGAAGTAGTAATGGCACCTGAAAAAGTAGTTCCATACTTTGGTACAATTGAAAAACCAGAATGTCATATGCTCTATAATGTAACTACTATGGCAACAACATGGCATACAGTAGCTACTAGAGATGTAAGCTTATTAAAACATCAACTTGATATTTTAGCTTCTTTACCAAAACAATATATTTTCCAGAATTATTTACGTTGTCATGATGATATCGGTTGGGGCTTAGATTATGGTTTCTTGAGATATCAGGGAATAGAAGAAGTTGCGCATAAAAAATATTTAAATGACTTCTTCACTGGAAAATATCCAAATTCTTTCAGCTGTGGCGAATTATATAATGATGATGAATCATTAGGTGATGCTCGTCTTTGCGGTACTACAGCTTCTTTATGTGGTATAGAATACTATGATAAACAAAAAGATAAAGATGGTATTCAGTTAGCTATTGATTTAGACTTAATGTTACATGGCTTCTTATTGAGCTTATCTGGTATACCTGTTATTTATAGTGGAGATGAAATAGCTCAATATAATGATTGGGAATATAAAAACGATAAATATAAACAAGCTGATTCTCGTTACATTCATCGTGGAGCATTTAACTGGCGTAAAGCTGGTCGTCGTAAAATAGATAATGCTATTCAGGCAAAAGTATATCAAGGTATTAGCAAAATGGAAAAAATACGTTTACAATATGATGTATTCTCCACTGATGCCAATATCTATACTTTAAATACATGGAATAAATCCACAGTGGCTTTAGTTCGTGAAACAGAAAATGAAAAATTCATTGGTATTTATAATTTCAGTGAATATGAAGAAATGGCATGGATTGACGAACAAGATGGCTTATATAAAGAATTATTGACAAAACAGAAAGATTTCAAAGCATCAGGATTAAAATTACCAGGACATGGTATTTTATGGCTCTGGAGAAGTAAAAAAGCATAATATAAAACCATCATAAATAAAAAAGGCGTTAACTCTAAATTTTAGGTTAACGCCTTTTTATTATTTTTTATTTATCTGTGTAACTAAGATGCGGTCAATGCGGGCTTTATCCATACTGATGATTTCAAAACGGAATTTATGCCAGATGATTTTTTCACCGACTTTAGGAATGTAACCAAAATAGGAAGTAATAAAGCCACCCATAGTTTGGAAATGTCCACTGTCTTCATTTGGCAATACTTCGATATCGAATTTTTCTTTGAAATCGTCAATATCGAAAAGTCCATCAATATACCAAGAATGTTCATCTCGTTGAATGATTTGAGGAGAATTAGCAACAGGTTTACCAGTTATATCACCTAAGACTTCATTGATGATGTCAAAGATAGTGATAAAACCTACAACACCGCCGTATTCGTCAAGTACTACAGCTTCATTTATTTCACTTTCACGGAATTTCTCAAGAACACGAAAACTTTCCATGGCACGAGGCACAAACATTGGCTTATGCATGAGCTTTTCTAAATCAAGAGGTTTATTAGCTAATAATTCATTTAAAATATCTTTAGCATAAACAATTCCTACAAATTCATCAAGATTATCTTTACCTACAAGAAAAACATTTTGATTATGTTCTTGAATAAATTTTAAATTTACCTCTAAGCTATCTTCAAGGTCAATCCACATCATCTGTGTACGTGGTGTCATTAAAGAATAAGCTGTTTGGTCACTCATATGGAAAATACGGTCAACAATATCTTGTTCAGCTTTTTCAAAAGTACCATCTTCCGTACCTTTTTCGATTAAGTCTTTTACTTCATCTTCAGTAACACTATCATTATTTTGAGGATTAATGCCAAAAATCAATAATAAAGTATTAGCTATAGAAGTAAATAGACTAATAAATGGAGATAAAAGTTTTTTCCATATTTTTAATGGTGTAAGTAGAGTTAGTAAATAATACTCAGGTTTTGTAAGGGCTATATTGCGAGGTAGGGTTGTACTTAAAATAGAACATAATAATATGATGATAAAAGTACTGATGATTAGAGAAATAGGCTCTATATAATTATCGCAATCAGGAAAAATTGCTTGTAAAGTATGAATGAAAAATGGTGCAAGTGAAATGCCAGTCAATAAACCTATTAAAATATTGCAAGAAACATTACCTATTTGCACAGCAATTAAATAAGTAGTAGGTTTATCAATTATTTTTAAGGCTTCAGAAGCTTTCTTTTTACCTTCATCAAGCATTTTTTCTAATTGATTTTTATGAGAATCAGCAATAGCCACTTCAGTGAGAATAAATAAAGCATTTATTAAAATTAATATAAAAATTAATCCAATAAATAAATCCGTCTCGGGAATATCCAAATATCAACACTTCCTTATCTAAAAATATACTATATTATACCACTTATAACTGATAAATGCCATTTTACCAATAATTTTTACAAAGATTATAAAAAACTTACAAAAATTTTTCAAAAAAAGTGTTGACAATCTAATATAAGTTAATATATAATAATCAACGTTGCTGATACATTTATTAAAGCAACAAGACAATGCGGGAGTAGCTCAGTGGTAGAGCATCACCTTGCCAAGGTGAGGGTCGCGAGTTCGAGCCTCGTTTCCCGCTCCATATCATGCGGAAGTAGCTCAGTGGTAGAGCATCACCTTGCCAAGGTGAGGGTCGCGAGTTCGAGCCTCGTTTTCCGCTCCATTTAATAAATATCCCAGTAGCAATACTGGGTTTTTTTGTTATAATGATAAATAAAATAAGATACAGCTTATTATTTTTGTTAAAATAAATTGTTAATTATTAATTTAAGTAGGTGATAAAATGAAACCATTTATGCAAGAATTTATTGTAGGATTTATTTTGGTCATGGTATTAGTAATATTCACCATAGGTGGATTGAGCAATATGCATGATGCTCAAGAATTAGTGGCAGGACTTATATTATTAGCTACTTTGATTGTATTTACCTTAGGCAAAAGCCCAGTATTTAGGGTAGATAGAGCAGGTATGTCTATTATTGGTGCGTCGTTAATGACAGCTTTTGGTATTTTGTCCCTTGAAGAAGCCGTTCAAGCAATTGATGCTAAAACTATTGTGGTATTATTTTCATTGATGGTAGTTGTGAGCAATTTAAAATTAGCAGGATTTTTTACATATATAGGAAAAGTAGTATTCACTCATATTCATACAGGAAAAACATTATTATTAGCAGTAATTTTTATGTCAGGAATTTTATCTTCTATTGTAATTAATGATATAGTTTGTTTATTATTCACACCTGTAGTTATCATGATATGTTTGAAAGTAAAGGTAAATCCTATTCCTTATTTGCTCGCAGTAGCAATGGCTTCAAATATTGGTAGTGCTTGTACATTTATTGGTAATCCCCAAAATGTATTAATAGGTAGTTTATCTCAAGTTCCTGCTGGAGAATATTTCTTATCAGCAGCTCCAATATCTTTTTTAGGCTTAATCATGCTTTATTTAGCAATATCATTTAAATATAAAAATGATTTGTCAGTGAGTTTTGAATATAAGAGCGATAACAATAGCATTATTCATAAATATTTATTGAGTAAAACAATAATTGTATTAGCACTTGTCATTATTTTTTATTTAGTTGGTTTTGATTTATCATTGACAGCAAGTTTTGGGGCAGCATTTTTATTGATTAATGCTCGTATAAAACCAGAACGTGTTTATGAAGATATAGATTTTAACTTATTAATTATGTTCATTGGCTTGTTTATCATCATTGCTGGCGTAGAAAAAAGTGGTTTGCTTGATTTAATAAATAGTTTCTTACCACCAGAATATATGAAAGAAATACCACTGTTTTCAGTGATGGCAATAGTGCTTTCTAATATAGTAAGTAATGTACCAGCAGTATTACTTTTAAGATATTACATTCCTGTAGATGAACAAATCTTATGGCAGGCTTTGGCTTTATTATCCACAATTGCAGGTAATTTGACAGTTTTTGGCTCTATTGCGAATTTGATTGTTATTGAAATTGCCAAAAAGCAGGGTATAAAAGTAACTTCTAATCAATATTTAAAGATAGGTTTTCCATTAACGATATTATTATCCATTATAAGCATTATTTGGTTTGAATTTATAAATTAAAAGTATGAAAAGTGTTGACTTTTTGTTTTTTATCATTTATAATAATTTATGTTGTTAAGACAAGTGCGGAAGTAGCTCAGTGGTAGAGCATCACCTTGCCAAGGTGAGGGTCGCGAGTTCGAGCCTCGTTTTCCGCTCCATAAGAAATTGGTCCCCAGTCAATAAGACTGGGGTATTTTTGTACTTAGACTTGTTTTTATGAAAGTATTGTGATATCATTCATTTAGTATAGTAGGTGTACTGTGACTATTAAGGTGAATGACAGTAACATATACAATAAGAATTTTGGTTTACTAGTTAAACAGGAGGTTTTTTTTTACAATGAACGTTACTACAGAAAAGATTGAAAATCATAAGGTAGTACTTACAATTGAAGTACCAGCTGAAGAACTTGATAAAGGTATTAAAGCTGCTTGCAAATCCCTTGCAAATCGTGTAAACATTCCTGGTTTCAGAAAAGGTAAAGCTCCTCGCCGTATTCTTGAAATGAACATCGGTAAAGAAGCTATCTTAGATGAAGCTTTTGATCGTGTTGCACAGAAAGCTTTTGATGAAGCTTTAAAACAAGAAAACTTAGATCCAGTAGACCGTCCACAGGTTGACATCGTAACTTTAGAAGAAGGTAAAGACGTAGTATTCAAAGCTACTATTACTCCTGTTCCAGAAGTTACTCTTGGCGAATACAAAGGATTAAAAGTTGCTAAAGACGCTGTTGAAGTAAAAGACGAACAAGTTGAAGAACAAGTAAAAAATATCTTAAATCACCATGCAAAAATGGTTGACGCTGAAGAAGGCGCAACTGTTGCAAACGATGATTTCATCACTTTAGATTTCAAAGGTGAAGTTGACGGTGTAGCATTTGCTGGCGGCGAAGGTAAAGATTACCCACTTCAAATCGGTTCTCATTCTTTCATCGATACTTTTGAAGATCAACTCGTTGGTCTTAAAGTTGGCGAAGAAAAAGACGTTAACGTAACATTCCCAGAAGAATATCATGCTAAAGATTTAGCTGGTAAAGCTGCTGTATTCCATTGCAAAATTAACAGCATTAAACATAAAGAAATGCCTGAACTCACTGATGAATTCGTAAAAGCATCTACTTCTTATGAATCCATCGAAGACATGAAAGCAAAACTTCGTGAAAACATTGAAAAAAATGCACAGCGTGAAGCAGATACTAAACGCCGTAACGAAATCTTAAAACAGGCTACTGACAATATCACTGTAGATATTCCAGAAGTTATGGTTGAAAACCGTGTAAGCAACATGATTCAGGAACTTTCCGTAAATCTTGAAAACCAAGGTATGAACCTTGATGCTTACTTAAAATATGCTAACATGGATATGGCAAAACTTCGTGAACAGTACAAAGAAAGTGCTGCAATCGCAGTAAAAACTGACCTCATGTTAGATGCTGTTGCAAAAGCTGAAGATATCAAAGTTGAAAACGCTGATATCAACGCTGAAATCGCTTTACTTGCTGCAACTTATGGTACAACTCCACAAGAAGTAAGCAAAATCATTAAAAAGAACCACAGCATTGGTAACTTAGTAGCTACTGTACTTCACAAAAAAGCTGCTAACTTCATCATTGACAGTGCTGTAGAAGCTTAATTAAAAAATTAAATGTAATATTTTTGACCGGGGTGAATGATATGAACTATGTACCTATGGTAGTTGAACAGTCAGGACGTGGAGAACGTGCCTATGATATTTATTCTCGTCTTTTAAAAGACCGTATAATTTTTTTAGGTGGTCCTATTGATGATAATGTAGCTAACGTGGTAATAGCCCAACTTCTATTCTTAGAATCTGAAGACCCGGATAAAGATATTCACCTTTATATTAATAGTCCCGGCGGTGTTGTTACTGCCGGGCTAGCTATTTATGATACTATGCAATATATTAAGCCAGATGTATCAACTATATGTATTGGACAAGCTGCTAGCATGGGCTCTGTGCTTTTAGCTGCTGGTGCAAAAGGCAAAAGATATGCACTTCCATATTCTCGCATTATGATACATCAACCACTTGGCGGAGCTCAGGGACAATCAACAGATATTCAAATTCAGGCTCGTGAAATTTTGCGTATTCGTGAAACTTTAAATGAAATCTTAAGTCGTCATACTGGACAGTCTGTAAAAAAACTTACAGAAGATACAGAACGTGATAATTTTATGTCAGCGTTAGAAGCTAAGAAATATGGTTTAATAGATGAAGTTATTATTCGTCCACAAGAAGAAAAAAGTGATAAATAGTCAATCATGATTAGCTGTAGATAAGAGGTGAATGTTGTTGAATTTCGGTGAGGGTAATAAAGGCAAAATGAAATGTTCATTCTGTGGAAAAACTCAGGAACAAGTACGAAAACTCGTGGCTGGACCAGGAGTCTATATCTGCGATGAATGTGTTAAGCTTTGCGATGAGATTGTAGAAGAAGAAGTTAATGATAATGAGCCTGTTGAACTTAGAGAGTTGCCAAAACCTAGAGAAATATATGATGTATTAAATCAATATGTAATAGGACAAGATGAGGCAAAAAAATCTCTTTCTGTAGCTGTATATAACCATTATAAACGTATAAACAGAGTTACAAAGCAGGATGATGTTGAATTACAAAAATCTAATATTTTGATGTTAGGACCAACTGGTAGTGGAAAGACTTTACTTGCACAGACCTTGGCTAAAATATTGAATGTTCCTTTTGCTATAGCCGATGCAACATCACTTACAGAAGCAGGCTATGTTGGTGAAGACGTAGAAAATATTCTACTAAAACTAATTCAAGCTGCTGATAATGATATTGAACAAGCTCAAAAAGGTATCATCTATATAGATGAAATTGATAAAATTGCTCGTAAATCCGAGAACCCTTCAATAACAAGAGATGTTTCTGGTGAGGGAGTGCAACAGGCACTTTTAAAAATCCTAGAAGGTACAATTGCTAGCGTTCCCCCACAAGGTGGAAGAAAGCATCCTCATCAAGAAGGTATGTTACAAATTGATACTACAAATATATTATTTATTTGTGGTGGTGCTTTTGATGGTATTGAAAAAATAATAGATGCACGTTTAGGCAAAAAAAGTCTTGGTTTTGGTGCAGATATAAAAAGTAAACGCAAACAAACTACAGGTGAAATTTTGAAAAATGTTTTACCTGAAGATTTATTAAAATGTGGTTTAATTCCAGAATTTATAGGGCGTGTTCCTGTAGTAGTTACTTTAGAGTCTTTGACAGAAGATGCACTAGTGGATATTTTGGTAAAACCAAAGAATGCTTTAGTAAAACAATATGGCAAACTTTTGGAAATGGACGGTGTAAAACTTCATTTCGATGAAGATGCTTTACATTTGATAGCCAAAGAAGCTTTGGAGCGTAAGACAGGTGCTAGGGGACTTCGCTCAATTATTGAACGTATTATGCGTGATGTAATGTTTGAGATACCTTCCAAAATGGGTGCTGTTTCTTGTGAAATAACTAAAGAGATTATTGAAAAGAAAAAAACTCCTGTAATCACTTATGCTGATAAAAAAGCTGTAAAAAAATAACTTATTTTTAGCAAAGTAACAGGATATTAATATGCCATTAATAAAGAGTTGTTGCCAGGCTAAATAAAACCGCAGCAACTCTTTTTTATAATAAATATTTTATACTCATAGGAGGATTTCTTTCGTGGGGAAAAAAAGTACATTGAGCTTTTTACCATTAAGAGGAATGGTGTTATTTCCAAATAATGGAGCACATATTGATATAGGTCGTGATAAATCTGTTGCGGCTCTAGAAGAATGTTTGGCACATGGCAGACAGATTATGCTTAGTGCGCAAAAAGATGTCGAAGTAGAAGACCCAAAACGTGAAGATGTATATGAGATTGGTACAGTATGTCAAGTACAGCATGTAACTAAACTCAATAATGGGATTATGCGTGCTCAGATAGAAGGATTGTATCGCGCTCGTATTTTAGATTTTCGCGATGATGGTTTGTTCATTGAAGTAGATGTCGAAGAAATTGAAGAAGATAAAACAGATACTAAAGAAATTCAGGCACTTATAAGAGCATGTATTTCTAAATTTGAAGATTGGGTAAAACTCAGTCATAAAATACCACCTGAAGTCATGATTGCAGTCAATGTAGCTATGGATGATGGCGGAATTTTATGCAATGTAGTTACTAATCATTTAAATTGCAAATATCAAGATAAACAAGAAATTTTAGGTATCGTTGATTTAAAAAGCAGATTAGAAGCTCTATATAAATTATTATTACAAGAAGTAGAAATTATGGAGCTTGAAAATAAAATAGTTTTTGATGTGAACAAGCAAATGAATAAAATTCAAAAAGAATATTATTTGCGTGAACAGATAAAAGCTATCAATAAAGAATTGGGCGAAGATGATGAAATAGCAGAAGCTATTGAAGAATATCGCCAAAAAATGAAAGAACATACTTATCCAGAGTATGTAACAGAAGCATTGGAAAAAGAATTAAAACGTTTAGAACGTACAAATCCAGCTTCTCCAGAAATGGGAGTAATTCAAAATTATATTGAATGGGTACTTGATTTACCATGGGATATAGAAAATCAAGAAACTATAGATGTAAAAGAAGCACAAAAAACTTTAGATAAACATCATTATGGACTTGCAAAAGTAAAAGAACGTATTATTGAATATTTATCTATAAAAGCTTTATCACCAGATATAAAAGCGCCTATCGTATGTTTAGTAGGCCCTCCTGGTGTTGGTAAAACTTCCATTGCAACATCTATAGCTCAAGCTTTGAAACGCAAATTTGTCAGAGCTTCTTTGGGTGGTGTACGTGATGAAGCTGAAATCAGAGGTCATCGTCGTACTTATGTAGGTGCTATGCCTGGTCGTATCATTGAAGGTATAAAGAATGCAGGTAGTAAAGACCCATT
Source organism: Megamonas rupellensis DSM 19944 (assembly GCF_000378365.1). Taxonomy (NCBI): domain Bacteria; kingdom Bacillati; phylum Bacillota; class Negativicutes; order Selenomonadales; family Selenomonadaceae; genus Megamonas; species Megamonas funiformis. The sequence goes on from NZ_KB899589.1 coordinate 17,718, forward strand.
ATTCTTATTAGATGAAGTGGATAAAATGGCGTCAGATTATCGTGGCGACCCTGTGTCTGCTCTTTTAGAAGTATTAGACCCAGAGCAAAACAGCACATTCTCTGACCACTATATCGGGCTTGCATTTGATTTATCTAAAGTAATGTGGATAATTACAGCAAATGATTTAGGCAATATTCCTCGTCCGCTTCGCGACCGTATGGAAATCATCATGCTTCCAAGCTATACTGAAGTAGAAAAAATGCATATAGCAAAAGAACATTTACTTGATAAAGTAAAAAAAGCAAATGGTCTTAAAAAATCTCAAGTGAATATGTCTGATGAAGTAATCAGCAAAATCATCGAAGATTATACTCGTGAAGCTGGTGTACGTGAATTAGAACGTCAATTATCTAAAGCTTGTCGCAAAGCTGCTTATAAAATCGTTACAGAAAAGAAAAAATCTGTACGCATCACTAAGAAGAATATAACTGATTTCTTAGGTAAAGCAAAATACACAGAAACTAAAGCTGAAAAAGAAAATCAAGTAGGTCTTTGCACTGGTCTTGCATGGACTGAAGTTGGTGGCGTTATCTTGCCAGTTGAAGTGGCTGTTTTAAAAGGAAAAGGAAATTTATTACTCACAGGTCAACTCGGTGATGTGATGAAAGAGTCTGGTAGAGCAGCACTCACATGTATTCGCGCTCGTTCTGAGAAATTAAAAATAGATGAAAAGTTCTATGAAGAAAATGACATTCATGTACATTTTCCAGAAGGTGCAGTACCAAAAGATGGCCCATCTGCTGGTATCACTATGACTACAGCTATAGTATCAGCACTTACAGGTAAGAAAGTAAGAGCTGATGTGGCTATGACAGGAGAAATCACTCTTCGTGGCAAAGTATTACCTATTGGTGGATTGAAGGAAAAATCTTTGGCGGCTTATCGTGAAGGTATCTATACTGTAATCATGCCAAAAGCTAATGAAAGAGATTTAGACGAAATTGCACCAGAAGTAAAAGCTAAGATGAAATTTATTCCTGTAGAGACTATAGATGAAGTTTTAAAAGTAGCGTTGGTGGATTAAATGACACAGACAGATATACAAGACAATAATGCAAATAAAATAAAAGCTCAAGATAAAATAAATATTATCCGAGCTAAATATATTGCGTCAGCTGTAAAAAAAGCGCAATATCCAGAAGAACGCTTAAAAGAAATAGCTTTTATCGGTCGTTCTAATGTGGGTAAATCTTCTTTGATTAATTCTTTGACACGTGTGCATAATTTAGCGCGTGTCAGCGGTCAGCCAGGCAAAACGCAGACAATCAATTTTTATGAATTAACTGCTAGATTTAATGAAACTGGTGAGGATAAATTATTTCATTTAGTTGATTTACCAGGATATGGCTATGCAAAAACAGCTCAAACTAATCGCAAGCAATGGGCAAAATTTATCGAAGAATACTTTTTACATTCAGAGCATCTTCAATTCGTTTGCCAACTTATAGATATTCGTCATGAGCCTATGAAATCAGATAAAGAAATGTTTGATTGGCTCATAAAAAATAATATTCCTGTGCTTATTATCGCAACTAAAGCTGATAAAATAAGCCGTGGAGCAGTGAATAAACAAATAGCTCAAATTCGCAAATCCTTAGGTGTGAAAGAAATAGATATTTTACCTTATTCTTCACCGAAAAAACAGGGAAGAGCAGAGCTTTTAAATGTAATTTATGAAATGTTAGTTGATTAATAATTAAGTGCCTTTAACATATGTTAGAGGCACTTTTTGTTTAATTTAGATTTTAAAAATGAATGATATTCATATTTACTTGACTGTATAATCTATAGTTTGTTACAATAAAAACCAGATATTTTAATAAACGAGGATTATTATTATGCTTACAAATTTTGATAAATCATTATTAAATATTATTCAAAGAAACTTGCCAATCAGTGAGCGTCCATTTTTGGAATTGGCTAAGATTTTAAATACGACAGAAGATAATGTAATAGAGCGTTTACGTTATTTAAAAGAACATGGTTATATTCGCCGTATAGGGCCATTTTTTGATTCGGGAAAATTAGAGTATAAAGGAACTCTTGTGGCTTTAAAAGTAAAAGAAGGCTATATGCAACAAGTGGCTGAATTTATAAATCGCTATCCAGGGGCTACACATAATTATGAGCGTGAAGGCGAGTATAATTTATGGTTTACATTGCTTACACATAGCGAAGAAAAGAGAAAACAGATATTAGATGAAATCAAAGCGCAAAAAGGCGTAGAAAAATTGATGAATTTAGTATCTAATAAAAAATATAAGATAAATGTACAATTTAAATTAAAATGATTTATTTTTAGTATATTTATGCTTATAGATAGAATAACAAAGTTACAAATATATTTAATGACTTAGAAAAATTTTTTACTGTATTTGAATTCATAAAAATTTTTTTGTATAAAGTAAAAATATATAGAAAAAACGCTGTAATACTTGATTTTGTTGAAGAAAGGCAGACTAATGGATTTATTAGATAAACAAATTATTAGAATTATGCAAGATGAATTTCCACTTGTAAAAGAACCTTATAAAGAATTTGCAAAAAAACTTAATATATCTGAGCAGGAATTATTAAATCGTTTGCGAATTTATAAAGAAGAGGGTAAAATTCGTAAAATGGGTGCTGTACTTCGTCATGTAGAAGCAGGATTTCGTGCAAATGCTCTTTGTGCATGGGTAGTGCCAGTGGATAAATTAGATGAGATAGCACAAAAATTAGCTCAATGTCCATCTATTTCTCATTGTTATGATAGAAATACTACTCCAGATTGGCCATATAATATTTATACAATGATACATGCTCATACACGTCAAGAGTGTGAAGTCATTGCAGAAAAATTGGCCAAAGAAAATAATCTTCAGCAATATACTATGCTTTATTCTGTGAAGGAATGGAAAAAAACAAGTATGCGATATTTTGACGAAGCTGAAGATGAATAATTTTTGGAAGGTGATTTAATGGTTTCAGAAAAAATGTATGAATTAGGTACAAAAAAATCTACTATTCGTACTATTTTTGAATATGGTCGCAAACGTGCGTTAGAAGTAGGAGAAGAAAATATCTATGATTTTAGCATAGGTAATCCAAATGTTCCTGCTCCTGAATTTGTAAAACAGGCTATCATTGATATTTTAAATGAAATGGATCCATGTGCTGTACATGGTTATACTGTAGCTCCAGGTAATCCAGAAGTTAGAGAAGTTTTAGCTAAAGATATTAATCGCCGTTTTGGTACTAATTTCGCTGGTAAAAATTTATTTATTACTGGCGGTGCTGCTGGTGCGATTACAATTACTTTTAAAGCTTTAAGTGAAGCAGGCGATGAATTCATCACATTTGCTCCATATTTTCCTGAATATAAATGCTTTGTAGAATCCACAGGAGCTAGTTTAAAAGTAGTTCCTGCCAAAATAGATGATTTTCAAATTCAATTTGATAAGTTTGAAGAAATGATAACTGCAAAAACAAAAGCAATTATCGTAAATTCACCTAATAATCCTAGCGGTGTTGTATATAGTGAAGAAACTATTAAAAAATTGGCAGAAGTTTTGACTGCAAAATCAAAAGAATATAATCATCCAATTTTCTTGATTTCTGATGAACCTTATCGTGAAATTGCTTATGGTGTAGATGTACCATATTTACCAAAATACTATGATAATACTATTGTTTGCTATTCTTATAGTAAATCTTTCTCACTTCCTGGTGAACGTATCGGTTATATCGTAGTACCAGATGAAGTAGCTGACTTTGGCAAGGTTTATGGCGCTATTGCTGGAGCTGCTAGAGTATTGACTCATGTAAATGCTCCATCTTTATTCCAATTAGTAATTGCTCGTTGTGCAGGCAAAGAGTCTGATATGTCTACTTATGAAAAAAATGGTAAATTATTATACAATGGTCTTATCGAAGCTGGTTTTAAATGTTTAAAACCACAGGGAGCATTTTATCTTTTCCCTCAATCTTTAGAACCAGATGATTATGCTTTCTGCAAACGCGCTCAAAAATATGATTTATTATTAGTTCCAGGTAGCGACTTTGGTTGCCCAGGACATTTCAGAGCTTCTTATTGTATAAAGACAGAAACAATTGAAAAATCTTTGCCTTTATTTAAAAAGTTAGCCGAAGAATATAAAAAATAAATTTTTTCATCAGCTTATCTAGCAAATAAAATTGGGGGAATTTTATTAGATGAGGTGATTTATATGTCTTTTATGGATAATTTTTATCTGACAAGTAAAAAGGCAATTATTACTGGTGGAGCAAAAGGCTTAGGATTGGGCATGACAAAGGCATTATGTCATGCAGGTGCAGAAGTTGTGATTATATCTTCTAGTGATAGTGCTAAAGAAGAAGCTGAAAAACTTTGTAAGCAGGGATTTTCAGTTTATGGTATCAAGGCAAATTTAATGAAACGACAAGATGTGCAATCATCATTTGATGAAGCATTAAATCATTTTGACGGTAAGCTTGATATTCTTGTGAATAATTCAGGTATGATACGTCGTCATAAATCTGAAGATTTTCCACTTGAAGATTGGGATAAAGTCATAAATCTTAATTTAAATACAGTATTTCAGCTTTGCCAATTAGCTGGGAAAGTTATGCTAAAGCAAGGTAGTGGAAAAATAATAAATATAGCTTCTATGCTCAGTTTTTTTGGTGGATTTACCGTTCCGGCATATTCAGCAAGTAAAGGTGGTGTAGCACAGCTTACCAAAGCACTTGCTAATGAATGGTCAAGTAAAAATATACAAGTTAATGCTATAGCACCAGGTTATATGGCAACAGATATCAATCAAGCTTTAATTGATGATGAAAAGCGAAATCATGAGATATTAAGCCGTATACCAGCAGGACGTTGGGGTAATCCAGAAGACATGCAAGGGATTGTCGTATTCTTAGCATCAAATGCTTCTAATTATATTAATGGGGCAATAATTCCTGTAGATGGGGCATATTTAGCGAGATAAAAAATACCTCATAATATTAGTACAATCTAATATTATGAGGTATTTTTGTATTTATTATTAAATATAAGTAAAAAAATTATTTTTCTTTGTGTTTATTTTTTTCGGCTAAATCAGCTTCACATTTTTCAAGAGCTGTAGAGAATTTACGCCAAAGATGTTTTCTGCCTAATGTGCGGAATAATCCAGCACGATACATATGACGGCGAACTTGTGGATTAGCTTCGCAAAGATATACTTCAATACCACGTTTTTGAAGATGTTTAACGATTTCATTGAGCATTTTAAGACCGCTTAAATCTACGAATGGCACGCTTTCAAAGCGTAAAATCAAAGATTTTGGATCTTTATCGATATGGGCAAGGGAACGCTCAAAGGCACTTACAGCACCGAAAAAGAGTGGCCCTTCAATAGTATAAACGAGCATTTCAGGGTGATGTTCTAATTCTTTTTGGAACTGTGGTTCAATTTCTGTATGATGAATAGCATGGACATCAACAGAAAATACCATTTTACGCATGAATTGTAAAATAGCAAGTACGACACCAACGTTTACAGCAACTACTAAATCAGTGAAGATAGTCAAAAAGAATGTGATGAGCAAAATAAGGGAGTCTGCACGAGGTGCAACACGGATAAGGCGAATAAAATTCGGTACATCACTCATATTGTAGGATACGACGAATAAAATCGCAGCCATAGAGGCAAGTGGAATATTAGCAGCAAGTGGAGCTAAGAAGAATAATACTAATACTAAAAATACGCAGTGAACTAAACCTGCAAGTGGACTTGTACCACCTTGACGAATATTTGTAGCAGTACGAGCAATAGCACCAGTAGCAGCGATACCACCAAAGAGAGGACAAACGATATTTGCAAGACCTTGACCGAATAATTCTTGGTTAGAATTGTGTTGATGACCTGTCATACCATCAGCAACAACGGCGGATAATAATGATTCAATAGCACCGAGCATAGCAATAGTGAAAGCTGGGCCAATCAAAGCAAACACATCAGAAATAGATATTTCAGGAAGTGTAAGACTTGGTAAGCCTTGAGGAATACCACCAAAAGCAGTGCCGATAGTAGCGACTCCAGGGAATTGGTAATAAGATTGGATACAAGTAGCTACAATCATTGCCCAAAGTGGTGCTGGAAGTTTTTTAGCAATAGGAATTTTAGGCATGATTAGGATAATAGCAAGGCTGATTAAACTAATCATGAGTGTAGGCATATGGCTTTGTGGCAAAGATAAAATCATCAAATAAAGTTTTTCGTGGAACATTTCAGCGTGAGCGATTGGCGGAAAACCAAAGAAGGATTGCCATTGACCAACCCAAATAGTAACACCGATACCAGCAGTAAAGCCAACGATAACAGGAGCAGGAATAAAGCGAATGACATCACCGAGTTTGGCGATAGACATCAGAACTAAAATAATACCAGCCATGATAGTGGCGATTTGTAGACCTGCTAGACCATATTGCATCAAAATGCCACTGAGTAAAACGATAAATGCACCTGTAGGGCCTGCAATCTGCACACGAGAGCCACCAAAGATAGAAACGAAAAATGCGGAAATAATAGCAGTATAAATACCTTGTGCAGGAGATACGCCACTAGCGATAGCAAATGCCATAGCAAGAGGCATAGCAACGATACCGACTACGATACCTGCGGAGATATTTTTTCCTAAATGTTCAGATTTGAATAAACCAGCGTTATAAGCTTCTTTTAATGCAATCAACAGTAATTCTCCTTTAGTTAAATATTAAATTGTTAAGTGAAAAACGATTAAAAAATATGTAATAGCTATAATTTTTCTTAGATGATAAAATACCTCCTTTATAAAGAAAATACAAATGATAAATTTTTTATGAACTTCATAAATATGATAAAGCTGATAAAAAATACAAAGAATAGTTTATCACTAGATTTTAAGACTAGCAATAAAATTTAGGTGAAAAATAAAAAAGGAATTAGCAAAATACTAATTCCTAGCAAAATTTTAATAAAATATGATATAAAAATGTAGTTTTAAGCTTCAAGATATTGTTGATACATATTATAAGTTTTTTCATCAAAACAAGAGAAAATAATATCAAGTTTATAATCTTTGTGCATATCTAGCCATGTTTTGACTGTAGAAATAGCAATTTTTGTCGCTTCTTCTAGTGGATAATGATATACACCAGTGGAGATAGCAGGAAAGGCGATACTATGAATATCGTGTTTCAAAGCTAAATCTAAAGAATTTTTATAGCAATTGGCAAGTAGAGAAGCTTGATTTTTTTGAGTAGAATAAATTGGCCCTACAGTATGAATTACATATTTTGCTTTTAAATTATAGCCTTTAGTGATTTTAGCTTCGCCAGTTTCACAGCCACCAAGAGTGCGACATTCTGCTAGTAGCTCATGACCTGCACGGCGATGGATAGCACCGTCGACTCCACCACCGCCGAGGAGCGTTTTATTCGCAGCATTGACGATTGCATCACAATCAAGAATAGTAATATCACCTAAATCAATAGAAATCATATTAACACCTTCTATAAAAATTAATTAGCTAAATCATCTAATAGGGATTTTAGAAATAGTTATCTTTGTTTTTTTCAAGCCATTAGCCTTGAGAAAATGATTTAATTCCTGTTTATTTTGTCTACACATAGCACCGAGAGTGATTTCAGGAATTAGTTCACTGTCCCAAATATCGGCTAAACATAATTTATGATAACTGCGAATTTCATTTTTAAATAAAGAAAAATGCGTCTGTTCAATGGAAGACATTCGCAATAGTGAATGGAATTTGTCATGCAAAGGTTTGAGCGTAGCAGGCAAGATAATATTACGGCTCATGCTCAAAAAATCTTTTTTCATAGATAGAGTTTTAGGATAAAAAAGCAGACGAAATTCATGTTCATCAGCAAAATAATTATTTTTAGCAAAGTTCATGACTTTATTATAGGCAATAACTAAAACAATAAAGCCATATTGTTCGATATATTTTTGAAAAGGGTCATTATAATTGCGGATTTGTTCTTCAAATAAATCGTAAAAACAAGCACAGATATGGGATAATTTATCTAAGATTTCAGCATCGCTATAAAGAATTTTTTCTAGTTCTGTTATGGAAAAATGGGAATAATCTTTGAAATTTACATTGAGTTTATCCATATTGATACCGATACAAACACCACTATAACTAGAAGCATATCTTTCCCAATGTGAGAGATTATCTTTTTTATCGGTTAAACTTAGCGAATAACCATCACTTTTTTTGAGATAATTTTTTAAGTCAGGCATATGGGTTTCAAAACTTTTTTTCAATAATGATAGATACTGCTTGAAATTATCATCAGTGGAATTATTTATAATTTCGTCCATATCTTTGAGCATATGATTTACAGTATAATATCTTTCTGATTTATCGTTAGAAGATTTTAGATTGGTCAGCCAAAGCTCACGGCTCATGATGATATTGTAAAGTGAATTGATTGATGTATAATGATAAAAAATATTTTGTCCGTCCATAATTATTACCTCGTAGAAGTCTTATTAATTATAATTATGAAAGGGAAAAAGAGAAAATGCAATAATAATATAATTGTTCATTTCTTTAGTGATAAAGAAACGAACCAAAGAAATCACCCGCTCACGCACTTTTTACTTTGTCAAAGATAAAAATATATCAACAATGTTCTAAACTCGCAAAGCTCAAACAGTAGAACTAAAACCGTAGCTATATTTTTATCTTTGCCAATAGCTGATAGCTACCGTAAAATGATGCTAAAATGCGGGAAACAGTTAGGTATTATTTATTTTATATTAAAGGTTCGTCTAAAATTTGTTTAATAATTTTAAAAATAGGAAGGAAATTATCAAAGTTAAAATTATCAAAAGGTTTTTGTCGGTTTAAAATATAATCAGCAAATTTTGATTTAGGTAAAGCATAATTTGGGCTATTATCATCATTTGGATTAAGAACGTTATCTTTAGAAGAACCTTCTATAATGGATATTTTATCAGGTCCACAAGCATTTCTATTTGTACAATATTTGTTGTCTTTTGTATGAGCATGTTTATTGAATTCATTGCCCATATAAAGCCTACGAGTAATTCCATCATCACAAATCATTTCGGTTTTTATTTCTTTATCTGTATATAAATGTTCAATACATATATTAGGCGTATCTTTTCTAAAATCTGGTAACGGCAAAATGAAAGAAAATACATTGTTTCCCCAATTTTTATATTCATGATTTTCTGATGATAATTTTTTATTTATTTTCTCTATATCTCTATCTGCTATAAAGATAAGTTTTCTTTCTTGTTTTATTCTAGAAAAATTTTCACACATGGAAGCTAAAGTGTCAGCTCCCATATTAAAATCACTAGGTTGATATTCTAGAAAATCAAAATCTAAATTATCAAAGAGAGATGAATATTGAGTGTTAGATTTTAAATTATTGAAAGCAGCTTTTAAATGTTTCCAATCAGTAGAGCCTTCTGTAATAACTAATGCTTTTTTTGTTTTAGATATGGCTTTTTTTATTTCATCATGATATTTATTAGTTTGAGAATAAAATTGAAATGCTTTATTGAATTCAGAAAAACGCTCTACAGATATTTTTTCTCCACGTGGCATTTGATAAATATCGTATTTGTCAGAAGAAAATGCTTCTTCCATGCCTAATAAAAATAATGGAGAATGTGTAGTTATTATAAATTGAACCTTAGGAAAAATTTTAATTAATTTAGGTAATACATTTTTTTGTAAAGATGAATGTAAATGAAGTTCTATTTCGTCTATAATAACTATTCCAGTTATTTTGGATATATCAATGCTTTTAGACATATCGTTTATATCAGCATATCTAATTATTGTAGCAAAAATATTAAATAATGCTAGTTGTCCTGTGGATAAAGAATCTAAGGTTTCGACAATGGGTTTTTGAGTTTTTCTATTTTTAATATTAAATCTAGAAGCAGATGTATTACGATAATTTAAATCAAAGAAAATAGGTTGTCCTAGTATAATACTCATAATTTCTTCTAAGTGATATCTAGTTGTATATATAACTTGTAGATTTTGATGAAATGAGGAAAGTTTTTGAAGTGCGTCATTAAGATTAGATGAATTATTTTGTATAGATTGAAATATAATAGGATCTATTTTAGAATCAGCAATTACATCTAATAACCATTGTAATGTTTCTTTTGTAACATTTTTAACTGTTATAGGGGTTATTAATTTAGCATTTGATTTATTCATAATAGTTAAATGCTCATATTCTTGCATTAAATAATATTGTTCTCCCATCCAATGTGGAGCTTCATATCTATTTGGTCCAAAATAACAAATTACATTGTTTGTAAATATATCTTGTACATTATTTAGATTGAACATGACCTCTTTAAAATCATTATTTAAATTATTAGCATTCCAAAGAAATTGATTTTGTATATTATTTTTTTTAAATAAATCATCTAAAGAATAATTACCAGATTTAAAAATATATTCAATAGGCTTTAGTGTATTATTTTCATATTCTTCATATTTTAAATAAGAATACATATAAGTTTTATCAATTTTTATTTGTTGTGGAGATATTATTTTATAATATTGATGTCCAAAATATTCAGATATGCAAGCATTTGTATAATATTTAGCAGCAAGTTCATATAAGGAATCAACAATATTTGAAAGAAGGATAGATTTTCCTGTTCCGTTTTCTCCCACAATAATCATAGGAATGGGTTCATTTTTTTCATCAAAAGAGGGTTTTATATCTATTCTATCTATAGGACCGATATTTTCATAAATCATATGCTTTAAATACATACAAATACACTCCTTTTATATAAAAATAGTAAAAAGACAAGCTTTAATGAACTGCACCCCAAAAGTTGGACAAAAAACAACTTTTGGAGGTGCAGTTTTTTTATGACTAAATACTCAAATGAATTTAAAGTTAAAGCAATTAAAATGGTTTTAAAAGGAGATTCTATTTCTCATGTAGCTAAAATTCTAAACATGCCAAACACAGCTTCTCTTTGCAGATGGATATTTCATTATGAAAATGGTGGCATCCCACAACTTCTTCATAAAAATCGTAAATATACTCCTATCTTTAAGCAAAAAGTTATTGAATATAAA
>NZ_KB899590.1:0-28534 GCF_000378365.1 Megamonas rupellensis DSM 19944
CTTTAACTTTAAATTCATTTGAGTATTTAGTCATAAAAAAACTGCACCTCCAAAAGTTGTTTTTTGTCCAACTTTTGGGGTGCAGTTCATATTATAAGCTGTGCTTTTTATTTTATTTTTGTTTACTGATTATATATTTATCTGTAGCAAAATCTAACATTTCTTGCCATGTTTTGAATTGAGTATTCTTAGCTACATGTTTATCCATTAATTCTTCTGGTAATTCTTCAAAATCTTTTTGGCAAGTGATGTTAAATTTACCACCTGTTAAAAATTTGGCAAAAGTTTTATATTTAGTGTATTTACGCATAAAGGAAATATTGAATACTTTGTCAAACTCTATTAATTGAGGTTCGATTTCATTAGGTAATTTATAATATCCTGTGATTTTTACAGCCATAAAGCTACCTCCAGTATAAATAAGATGAAATAAAAATTTTAACTATATAATATAAAATATGAAGAAAATAGTAAATATAACAAAGGTGTGAAAAGTTTTATGCAAAATTTTATTTTAGTGCCTGACTCTTTTAAGGGAACTTTATCAGCTATAGAAGTCTGTAATATCATGAAGTCATCAATAAAAAATTTATATAAAGATGCAAATATCATCAGTGTGCCTGTAGCTGATGGTGGTGAAGGAACAGTAGATGCATTTTTATATGCTCTTGGTGGGGAAAAGAAAAGTGTTTGGGTAAGTGATGCTTTTAATGAACAGAAAATATTAGCTCATTATGCTATGTTAAAAGATAATATAGCTGTCATAGAGATGGCTGCTTGTGCTGGATTACCATTGGTGAAAAATCGCTTAGAGCCAGATAAAACAACTACATTCGGTGTGGGTGAATTAATCATAGATGCTATAAATAGTGGGGCTAAAAAAATAATTTTAGGTCTTGGTGGAAGTGCGACAAATGATGGCGGTTGTGGTATGGCTGCTGCTTTAGGTGTGAAATTTAAAGATGAACAAGACCAAGAATTTATACCAACAGGTGGGACATTGTCTCAAATTTATAAAATTGACATGAATAATATATATTCAAAGATAAAAGATGTAGAATTTATATCTATGTGTGATGTAGATAATCCTTTATGTGGCAGATTAGGTGCGTCAGCAGTTTTTGCTCCTCAAAAGGGTGCTGATGAAGATATGGTTAAATTATTAGATGAAGGGTTAGCTCATTTAGCAAAAATAATTAAACGAGATTTACATATTGAGGTGAAAGATATCAAAGGAGCTGGAGCTGCTGGCGGTTTAGGTGCAGGCAGTATAGCTTTTTTGCAAAGTAAATTAACTAAAGGCATAGATGTTATTTTAGATACGATAAATTTTGATGAATTAGTTTCAAAGGCAGATATTGTATTTACAGGTGAAGGTAAATTTGATAGTCAATCTTTGCATGGAAAAGTAGTCATGGGTGTGGCAAATCGCAGTCAAAAATATAAAACTCCTGTAATTGTGGTAACAGGAGCTATTGGTGAAAATATTCAAGAAGCGTATAATAAAGGTATAACAGCTATATTTAGCATTAATAAAGAACCTATGGAATTTAGTAAATCAGCCTTGAAAAGCAAAGAAAATATGATATTAACTATGGAAAATATTTTAAGATTATTAAAAATATGAGGTGGCAAATATGCAAAGTGTTTTAATGGAAAAAAATGAGCATCTAGGGATAATTACATTAAATCGTCCTAAAAGTTTAAATGCAATGAATGCAGATTTAGTGGAAGAATTTCATCGTGCCTTAGATATTTTTGTAGAAGATGAAGATATTCGCGTAATTATTTTAACTGGTGCAGGTAGAGCTTTTTGTGCTGGTGGTGATTTAGGTTATTTAGAAAGCTTAAATGATGATAAAAAAAGAAAAGCCTTTATTGAACGCGTAGGCGAGATGACTCTAAAATTGAGAAATTGTGCTAAGCCTGTCATTGGTATGATAAATGGTGTTACTGCTGGCGCTGGTGTTAATTTAATGTTAGCTTGCGATATTGTATGTAGCAGTGAAGATGCCAAATTTATTCAAAGTTTTGTCAATGTTGGTTTAGTTCCTGATTGTGGCGGTATGTATTTATTAAAAGAAACAGTAGGATTACAAAAAGCGAAAGAATTAATGTTCACAGCTGATGTAATCAGTGCGCAAGAAGCAGAAAAATTAAAAATGGTAATGCATGTCTATACAAAAGAAGATTTGAAAATAGAAACAGAAAAAATAGCACAAAAAATAGCTCAAGGTGCGCCTATGGCTATTATGTATATGAAAAAAATGTTGAATAAATCATATGCAAATTTAAAAGATTTTCTTGATGAAGAAGCTCTTGTACAGACTTTTTGTTTAGGAACAGAAGATTGTAAAGAAGGAATTTTGGCTTTTAAACAAAAACGTCAACCTAATTTTCAAGGTAAATAATAGATTTAGAAATATTTAATTAGATAAAAATAAAAAGTCCTACGAAATTGCCGAACGTAGGACTTTTATCTTGCTTATATCTTCTAGAATTAGGAAGGATTAATTTAATAATAATATAATTTTTAGTAAATAACAAGTAATTTTAAGAATTTTTTAATATTGTTAAGATATAATGAAAAAAAGTGCATTTAAGGGAGGGTTTCTTATGCAAAAATCGTGGAAAATTTTAATGAGTTTATTTATGGTAATGCTTTTGTCAATGTCGGTTACATTTGCGCAATCAAGCTATTATGAAGTGCGAGAAAAGACATTGAACAGTGAGTTTGTAGAGGGAAAATATCCAGTAGTAAATGCAGATAATATTTTAGTGAAATCTAGAATAAATAGACAGATTACTAAGATAATAAACGACTTTAATCAAAATGTTCAACAAGAAAATGATATTGGTAGAGACCTTACAGGTTTTATCGGATATGAAATAAAAGCAAATAGCGATAAAATTTTTAGTGTGATTATAAATTGTTCTACTATGTATAAAGGTGCGGCTCATCCAAATACGTATGCTTATGGATTAAGCTTTGATGAACAAGGTAATTTAATACAATTTTCTCAAGTTATTAATATAGATAAGCAAAGTGGAAAAAACATTTATACAATAGATAATTTAAATAAAGAAATAAAAGCACAGGTAGGTCAACATCTATTTGATTTTCATAAAGATGTAACAGCATTTCCTCAAGAATTTTATTTAGATGAAAATATGGATTTACATGTATTGTTCCAAAGATATGAGATAACACCATATGCAGTAGGTCTTGTTGATGTTATTTTAAAAAAATAAAATTGCTATAAATAAAAAACTGCTAGATACAATATGCTAGCAGTTTTTTTATTAGTTTTAAATGAAATAAAATAATAAAGATAAGATTATAAGAAATAAAATCATAGAAATATAATCTATAGCTCTTAATTTAGTATCAATAATAAATACTCTTGGCTTAGGAGAAGAAAATCCTCTCATTTGAAGACTGAGTGCCATATTTTCACTGCGAGAAATAGAGCGAAAAACCATGGGTTTAATTACCATCATATAATCAAAAATGCGACGAAATGGATTTGATGAAGGTTTAAAACCACGGCAACTCTGGGCATCGCGAACAGCAGAGCTTTCTTCTAATATATCAGGAACAAAACGCAAAATAGCAGTAATCATAAAAGCGTATTGATAAGGTAAATGCAATTGTTTTACTAATGAAGCTGTGAGTTCTCTAGCAGAAGTGGTTTGCAAGAGCAATAATAAAGATACTGCCATGATGAACATTTTCAGAGCAGAGGCAATGGAGGTATTTAAATTAGTACCGCAAACAAGTTGAATTAGAAACAAAATAAAGCTGAAAAAAATTAAAATACCAAGAGCACTCCAAAGTAATTTTGTCTTAGGTAAATAAAAACAAGTAAAAATTTCGATAAGGGCTAATATACTTAAGATATATAAGTCATTAGTGATTAAAGACGCTATTGAAATCATAATAGCTAAAATTAATTTTGTTAAAGCAGTTAATTTATACATTATAATCAACCTCGTTTGTGTAAATGAGCGTAAATTTCCATAGGTGTAAGGCAAATATCTAGACCTAATTCCTGACTGATACAAACAGCTTCAGGTAATTCTAAACCGAGCTTTAGCGTCAATTCTTTTTGAGAAAATAAATCAAGTGGCGTACCATCAAAAGCAAGTTCTCCTTGATTGATGACGATGACTTTATCAGCATGTTCAGCTAAGATATCCATATCATGTGTTACCATAATGATACCTAGACCTTGAGCATTTAGTTTTCGCATCAAGCGCAATAACATAGTGCGTTCTCGGCAATCTTGCCCAGAGGTAGGTTCATCTAAGATTAAGATTTTAGGTTTGGCAGCTAAGGCGCAAGCAATAGATAATCGCTGTTTTTGCCCTAAGGTTAAAACTTGAGGCATTTCCCAAATTACATCTTGAAGATTAGTT
The DNA here is from genome assembly GCF_000378365.1 of Megamonas rupellensis DSM 19944. Lineage (NCBI taxonomy): Bacteria > Bacillati > Bacillota > Negativicutes > Selenomonadales > Selenomonadaceae > Megamonas > Megamonas funiformis. The sequence goes on from NZ_KB899590.1 coordinate 4,420, forward strand.
ATTTTTAAAACTTCTTCGACACGTTTTTTTATAGTATGTTCATTACAACCTAATTTTCTTGGTGCAAAAGCTACTTCTTCGAAAACAGTGGAAGCGAATAATTGTTGGTCAGGATTTTGAAATACATAACCGATATATTGAGCCATTTCATATGGTTCTTTTTTGGTGATATCAACATCATCTAAAATCATAGAGCCTCTATTAGGGTGCACAAGTCCCATTAAAAGTCTAGTTAATGTTGTTTTACCACTGCCATTTCTGCCAGCTATAGCTGTGATTTTTGTATCATCTATATTGGTGGAGATGTTCTTTAAGATAAATCTATTTTTTTGATAGCTAAAAGAAATATTATTTAGCGTTAACATGATTATCACCTATTTCATAGCGTATTTTCCAGCGAAGAGGAATAACTTCAGGATAAATTTTTTCTTCATACATATATTTTAAACAATCATCTACATTACCACTGTAAGCTAAATGACCGTTATCAATTACACAAAGTTGGTCAGCAATATCAAGTACATATTTCAAGTCATGTTCAGTTACAATAATTGTTTTATTGTATCTTTTATTGAGATCAACTAATAAATTATAGATATCTTTTGCGCCTTCAGGGTCAATGGCAGCAACTGGTTCATCAAGAATGATGATAGGCGTATTCATTGCCATTATAGAGGCAATAGCAAGTCGTTGTTTTTGTCCGCCAGATAAAGCTGAAATTGGCATATCTTCTTTATCGGATAGACCAACACTAGCTAAAAGTTCGCGTCGTCTTTTGATGATTTCTTGAGCATTAAGACCAGATGTTTCAAGAGAAAAAGCGATTTCATCGCCAACTGTTTGCGTTACGAGTTGAGCATTGTAATCAGCCATGACAACACCGATTAATTCATTGAGTTTTTTAGGCGGTGTATTCAAGATATCAATATCAGCTATATTTATTTTGCTAGTGGTGATTTCATTCAAATATGCAGGTTTACTGCCAGCTATATTTAAGATTAAAGAAGTTTTACCACTGCCATTTACACCTGTGATTACACAAAAAGAACCTTTAGGAATAGTCAAATTTATATCGTGCAAAGAAAATTGTTTATCATTTTTATTTAATTTGGCATTGAAAATTTTAAAAGCAGGTAAATATAACAATTGACCAGCAACAGCACCTAAAAGAGCAACTAAAGCTACAGCAGGAAGCATAGCATAAAGATAAATATTCATAGGAAGTTGTAAAAAGATTTTTGTCAAAGTAACAAAAGTACCGCCACTGATAAAAGTAGTGATGAATACAACGATAAAAGGAATTAGTGAAATTTTAGATTTTTTAATGTTAAAAAGATTGCTATTGACCATTAAAGCGCAAATAGTAGCAGCTAATGGGTCACTTATTAAATTAGCATAAGGTAGAGCAGCTTTAGATGTCATCATAGCGATGATACCAGAAACTAAACCAATGCCAAAACCTTGTTTTATTGTAGGTCTACATAATAATATTGCTAAACAATACATTACAATATTCCAGTTTAAAGATATGCCACCAATATTTGGCGAAACCATACGTAAAATTACACCGATGGCTAATAATAAAGTTGTAATAGTTATCCAACGTAACTCCATAAATAAATCCTCCAATCAAATAACAAACAAATAAAAAAGCCTCTCAATCCCTATGAAAAGGGACGAGAGGCGTTATACTCGTGCCACCCTTAGTTAAACTAAGTAGCAAATTATCTTACTAAATACAAAGTGCGGGATTTTTTATATCCGATACTCGTTTCCGTATAACGGTGGAAAAGGCCGATAGTGCTTACCCCATAATATTATGGCTCAGGCTACATCTCACAAGTCCATTCGCTATCATAAGTGCTTATCGAACTCTCAGCATCGTCGATTCTCTGTAAAGCTTTTATCATAGTTACTATTCTTGCTCATAGATTTTAAATATATTAATCTGTGTTCATGATATCAAAACTATTTTTTATTGTCAAGATACAATAAAATTTTTAATTTTGTATAGTTGTAAAATGATTATTAACGAGAAAATCTTTTATTACATTAAAATATTCATTAGGATAATTAGAAATAGCTTGAGCATGTGTGGAGTCTTTGAACATATGCATAGATTTTGTTGCACGGCAATTATCGTATAATTCTTGAAGTGTATTTGGTGGGATTAAAGTATCTGCACTGCCATGTAAAAATAATGTAGGGCTTGTGGAGTGAGCTACTGCTTTTAATGGAGCTAATTTATCTAAAGTTGAACCTGTATGCCAATACATGCAGACTTGAGAATAAATCCACAAGATATCAAGAATTTTGGAATCATTAGGTAATTGTATCATGCTGTGTAGATGATTGTAATAAAGACCTTTTAAATCACTATAGGAACTATCCTCAATGTAAAAATCAGCAGGGTGAACAGATAATCCACTGTGCAGGAGTGCAAATGCACCACCTAGAGAAATTCCATGAATGCCAATTAATTCTTGTTGTTTCGTATTGCGAAGATAATCGCACCACATATCAATATCACGGATTTCTGTTTGTCCCCAAGTAATGATGCCATCACTTTCACCATGACCACGTAAATCAATCAATAAGACATTAAATCCTAATTGTTTATAGATATTGACATAATTTAAGCACATGGAACGATTTTGATAAAGACCATGAATTAAAATAATTGTCTTTTTATATTTGGAATTATTGTTGATAAAAGTGCCAACTAATTCACGAGAGTTATCACCATAAGGAGTGTATAGAGCAACTTTTTGAGCATTAGGATTTTCTTGCTGATATTGATTTATTCGCGTTAAATCTTGAGAATGATTTACGATGCTAGTGAGATTGATATTTAATTGGGGATTGCTAAGTTCCATATATAAAATATTGCCTAAAATTAAACCTAAGGTATTAAAGGTTAAAATAGCACCGATTAAAAGCCCAATAAAAAATATAAATAAAGAATGAAGAAATTTTTTCACATAAACCACCTAGATAAAAAATAAAAATTTGCAATAAAAACCAAAGATAATGAATTGGATAATAACGAGTATATATTATTTAGATGATTTTATAAAGATTATTTTTGAGAAGTTATGATAATAATTATCTATAAATAATAAATCTTGCGTCTATATAAGTTATTAGTGTATACTTAACTTAAATATACACTACAAAGGAGGTTTTATATTATGGATGTTATAACTCTATCTAGATTGCAATTTGCAATCACAACAATTTACCATTTTTTATTTGTTCCGGTTTCATTAGGTTTATCCATTTTCATTGCTATTATGCAGACTATGTATTTAAAAACAGATAACATAGTTTATAAGCGTTTAGCAAAATTCTTTGGAAAACTCTTTATCATTTCATTTGCCATGGGTGTGGTAACTGGTATCGTACAAGAATTTCATTTTGGTATGAACTGGTCTGAATACTCTCGTTTCATGGGAGATATTTTTGGGGCACCACTTGCACTAGAAGCATTGACTGCATTTTTCTTAGAGTCTGTATTTTTAGGTGTATGGATTTTTGGTGAAGGTCGTTTATCCAAAAAATTACATTGTTTATCTATTTGGCTTGTAGCTTTTGGTAGTAATTTATCTGCTTTTTGGATTTTAGTTGCAAATTCTTTTATGCAACATCCTGTAGGTTATACTATTGCTAATGGCAGAGCTGAAATGACAGACTTTTTGGCATTAGTAACTAATCCTTATGTTGTAGGGCAATATGCTCATACTGTATTATCTGGTATTGTTACAGCTGGTGTGATTGTAGTGGCTGTAAGTGCTTATCGTTTATTGTCTGGTCAAAATGTAGAAACATTTAAAACAGCGATAAAATCAGGCATTATCTATAGTTTAATTGGTTTGTTCTTAGTAATGGGCAGTGGACATTTACAGGCTCAATTTATCGGTAAAAATGTACCAATGAAGATGGCAGCTATGGAGGCTTTATGGGAAACTGAAAATCCAGCTCCTTTCACTGTAATAGCTAATATTGATACAGAAAATAAGGTAAATTATGATGCTATTGAAGTGCCATATATGTTATCTATGCTTATTTATGATAGCCCAGAAGGTGAAGTAAAAGGCATAAATGAATTGCAAGAACAATATATTCAACAATATGGTTATGATGATTACATTCCAAATGTAGTTTTATTATTCTGGAGCTTTAGAATTATGATAGCTTGCGGTGTAGCTATGATTGGTGCAATGATTTTAGCAGGCTTTTTATTCTATACAAAACGTTTGGAAAATGCTCGTTGGCTCTTAAATATTTTAGTATTATTATTGCCATTGCCATTTATAGCAAATACTTTTGGTTGGATAATCACTGAAGCTGGTCGTCAGCCATGGATGGTAGTAGGTTTGCAAAAAGTATCTGATGCAGTATCTCAAAATATCACTAGCACAGAAGTTTTAATTACATTGGTAGGTTTTACACTTATTTATGCTTTATTAGCTGTAGCTGCTATCTTTATAGCTCTTAAATTCGTGAAAAAAGATGCTCATAAGATGGATGATGAAGGAGGGCAGGCATAATGGATTTACAAATTGTATGGTTTATACTTGTAACAGTTTTATTTGTAGGTTTCTTCTTCTTAGAGGGTTTTGACTATGGTGTAGGTACGATTTTACCATTTTTTGCGAAAAATGATGTAGAACGCCGTATGCTCATTAATTCCATAGGTCCAGTTTGGGATGGTAATGAAGTTTGGATGATTACTGCTGGCGGCGCTATGTTTGCAGCATTCCCTCATGTATATGCTACTATGTTTAGTATGCTTTATATGGCATTGTTTTTGATGCTCTTAGGTTTAATTGTTCGTGGTGTAGCTTTTGAATTTAGAAGTAAACACGATTGCACATATTGGCGAAGCTTATGGGATTATATGATTTTCTTTGGCAGTGCCTTACCTGCATTTTTATGGGGCGTTGCTGTAAGTAATATGATGAAAGGTTTCGCTATCAATGGTGAAATGATTTATAAAGGTACTTTCTTTGATTTATTATCTTTATATACTATCGTTGGTGGTATTACTTTCTTATTGGTATTTGCTTATCATGGAACAGTATTTTTAACACTTCGTCTTGCTGATACAAAAATGATTGATAGATTGCGTATCGTATCTGTATGTCTTGGTGGTACAGCAGCTATTTTCTATGTGCTTTGCTTGATTTTAACTGCATTGAATACAGATATGTTTGCGTCAATTTCTTCTGTTATTTTATTTATTTTAGCAGCTGTTTCTTTTGTAGCTTCTATCTTATTAGTTTATAAAAAACAACAATATGTTAAAGGATTTATTGGTTCTTCTTTAGCTATTGTATTTACAACAGTTGCAGTATTTGCAGGATTATTCCCACGTATTTTAATATCCACTTTAAATCCAGATTGGAGTTTAACAATTTATAACGCTTCTTCTACTGAATATACTTTGACTATAATGACAATTGCTGCTGTTTGCTTTGTACCAGTAGTACTCATTTATCAAGGTTGGACTTATTGGGTATTTAGAAAACGTGTAAGTCATCATGACTTAGAATATTAATAAAAAAATGATAGATAAAAATTTATTAAAAGATATTTTCCCTTTTAAACGACAGTTGATTTTGGTGATGATATCAAATATTATGCAAGCTATGATGATTGTAGCTATAGCATATATTATTGCTTATATAGGAGATAAATTACTTTTATCTCGCTTAGAAAGTAGTACAGCAACGCCATTATTGGTGTTGCTGTTTTTCTTTTTTTGTATAAAGGCAATACTAAATTATTTTAATCATTATCAAATGGAGAAAATATCATTAAATGTACAAAGCAATTTACGTAAACAATTATTTGAAGTATTAGCTCAGCGTAGTTTTTTAGCTAATTCATATGCAAAAGGGCAATGGATAGCCTTGATTACAAAAGGCGTTGATAAATTAGATATTTATTTAACATCATTTATACCGCAATTAGGTTTATTGAGTACGATTCCGCTCATTTTATTGATATTTACTTTTATCAATGATTGGATATCTGGATTGATTTTCTTGATTACTGCACCATTAATACCATTTTTTATGATTTTAATTGGCAAGATTGCAGATAAGGAAAATAAAAAGCAGTGGCAAGTCTTTCAAAAATTAACTATGTATATGGCAGATTTATTGCCTGGTTTATTGATTGTTAAAGCGTATAATCAAACACAAAGACAATTAAGTGAAATAAATAAAAATGGTAAACTTTTTAGTCAAGCGACTTTAAAAGTTTTGCGCATAGCTTTTATTTCAGCTTTTATGTTAGAATTTATTTCTACGTTAAGTATAGCGATTATTGCTGTAAATATTGGTCTTAGACTTATCTATGGACATGTGGAATTTTTACCTGTATTTTTTATCTTATTGATAGCACCACAATTTTATCAGCCTTTTCGTCAATTTGGTTCAGCTTTTCATGATGCCATGAATGGGATTACAGCTTCTAGTGAAATTTATGCTATGATTGATAAATTAAACTGTATAAAGGAAAGTAAGACAAATTTAAAATTTGATGATGCAGATATGGTGCAGATTGAATTGAAAAATGTTTATTATAAATATCAAGATAATGATAAATGGGCAATTGATGATTTAAGTTTAAAAATAGAAAAAGGCAAGCAGTTGGTTTTGACTGGAGATAATGGGGCAGGGAAATCCACATTATTTAAATTATTATTAGGTATAGAAAGATGCCAATCTGGAGAAATCTTAATCAATGATTATAATTTAGCTGATTTAGATAAACAATGGTGGCAAAGTCAAATTGGCTGGGTAGCTCAAGAGCCATATATTTTTTCAGCGACAATCAGGGAAAATATAACTTTAGGTAGAGATTTTAATTTAAAAGAAATAGAACATATTTGTCAGTTGGTAAATTTAGATGAATTTATAAAATCATTGCCACAGGGATATGATACAGAAATAATTTCAGCGATGAATTTAAGTTCTGGGCAAAAGCGTCGCTTAGGTTTAGCTAGAGCTTTAATTGGTAGACCAAAATTATTATTATTAGATGAACCTATGGAAAATTTAGATGTGTATAATGAAAAGCTGATACAAAGAATTTTATCTGATTTAAAAAATAAAGTAACTGTAATAATCATTGGTCATCGCTTACAGACTTTAAAAAATGCTGATGAATTGATTTATTTACAACAGGGAAAATTAGTGGATAATGAAAAAATTAAGGATAAAATAAATTATTTTAGTGAAATAATAGAAGGTGAAAGGAGTATTTGAAATGGTACAGATATTGAGTAATATGATAAGACCTGTAGTATGGAGTTTATTATTAGCAATATTAGTAGGTACTATTTCAACATTAAGCTCAATAAGTTTAATGGGACTTTCTGCATGGTTGATAGCTAGTGCTGCCCTGCAACCGCCACTTTATGTTTTATCACTTGCTATTGTAGGTGTACGCTTTTGCGGTGTAATGAGGGCTGTCTTTCGTTATTTAGAGCGATATTTTACACATAAAGTAGGTTTTTCGCTATTTACTAGTTTTAGAGTATTTGTTTTGACAAAAATTATCAAAGCATTGCCATTCAAGCAACAAACAGAAAATGGAGATGCTTTTGATTTAATTGTAAATGCAGTGGATAATTTAAGGGATAGTTTTCTGCGTTTCTTTTTGCCACCTATTATAACTACGATAAGTGTATTTATCTTGTCTATATGGTTTTTTCTATATAGTTATGATTTGATGATATTACTAATTAGTTCATGGCTTGTATTCATGTTAGTCATACCTTATATGACATGGCGAAGATATTTGAAATTAAAAAAACATAAATTTTTATTGACTCAAGAGATTATAGAGTTTTATGAAGGTAGTAGGGAACTATCTTTTTATAATTATGACAAGTATAGATTAAAAAATATTAACCATAGTATTGAGCAGTATCAACAATATCAGCAAAATTTATTTAAATTAAAATTAAAAGTTAATCTATGTAGTGAATTTATAATGGGAGCTTATTTAATTATTTGTCTGGCTATAAGTATTTATTTAGTGAATACACAAGATTTTAATCCCATTATGGCGATCACAATAATATTGACTTATCAAGCTGTCTTAGAAGTGTTAGCGATGATGCCTTCATTGATAGAGCATTTTGATGAAGCTAGTAAACGTTGGCAAGATTTAGCTATTTTTATGCAAGAGAAAAAGTTTATTGCTAATGCAAATAATGAAGTAAAAAATGAAAATCAAGAAGATAAACAAAGTAAAGATGTGCAATTATTGCTGAAAAATTTAGCTTATGGATATGATAAAGTTTTATTGAGAGATATAAATTTATCTATAAAAAAAGGCAATAAAACCTTGATTGTCGGCACTAGTGGTTGTGGAAAATCCACATTGTTTTATGTGTTAATGAGATTATTATATCCATTGAAGGGAAATATCTTTATACAAGGCAAAAATTACGATGATTTAGCTGAAAAATCCATACGTGAACATTTTGCAGTAGCATTTCAAGAACATCATATTTTTAATTTATCTATACGTGATAATTTTAAAATGCTTTATGAAAATATCACTGATGAAGAAATATATAAATCCTTAGAAAATGTATATTTATTAGATTTTGTAAAGCAAGTGGGATTGGATTATATAGTGGGCAATGATGGCAATAAATTATCAGGTGGGCAAAAGCATAGATTACAATTAGCTATTTGTTTAGCAAAACAAAAAGATATAATTTTATTAGATGAACCTACAGCAGGGCTTGATATAAAAACAACAAATAATATATGTGGTCAACTTATGGAAAAATATCAAAAACAAACGATGATAGTAACTTCTCATGATATAAGTTTGTTGCGATTTTTTGATGATATTATTATTTGTGGAGAAGAAAAAATCATAGAACAAGGTAATATAAAAAAATTATTATTGCGTGAAGATAGTTATTTGAACAAATTGATTAGGTACAAAAACTTTATCTAGGAGCAATTTATTTGTATTTTTTATAGGGATATTCTATAATGATTATAAGATTATAAATAATATTTATAGATTTTGGGGTGATTTTATGCTAGGTATTGAGCGACGTCGGGAAATAATGAAATTATTAAATCAGCACCAAAAAGTTTATGTACAAGATTTGAGTAAATTATTTGATGTAACTGATGAAACAATAAGGCGTGATTTAGAGAAATTAGAGCAACAAAATTTAGTTAAACGTTGTTATGGTGGAGCGGTAATAAATGACCATACAAGTCAAGATATTTCTTTTTTAAAACGCATAGATATTAATAATAGTAATAAGGTTTATATAGCTAAAAAAGCTGAACACTTGATTAATGATGGCGATACCTTAATGGTAGATGCAAGTACTACATGTTTAGCATTATTGCGATATTTAAAAGATAAGAAAGATTTAACTATAATTACAAATTCTATACGACTTATAAATGAATTTGTGAATAGTGATTTTAAAATAATTTCAACTGGTGGAGAATTAAGAGCTCATTCTTATGCTTTAGTTGGAACTACTGCTTGTGAGACTATAAAAAAATATTATGTAGATATGGCTATTATCAGTTGTAAGGCTTTGGATATGAAAAAAGGTTTGATGGAATCAAATGAGCCTGAAAGTATTATTAAACGACAAATGATAGAACAAGCACAAAAAAGTATTTTATTAGCAGACAGTACAAAATTTGATAAAACTGCATTTATTAAAACATGTGATTTAGCTGAAATTGACACAATTGTAACGGACAAAGAACCTAATATTGAGTGGTTTAATTATATTAAAGAAAATGATATAAAGTTGATTTACTAAAAAAAGCTGTAACAAAAGAGGATATCTCTAATTGTTACAGCTTTTTTATGATGTTTATTTTAAGAAAGTTTTATTTAAATCTATTTTAAAATCTCTAGCTAAATCAAGGAAATTTTGAGTGGTAATAGTTTGTTTTTTGCCACCCATTGAACGGACTTTTACACAGATTTCAGCAGCTTTTTCCGCAGTATCCATAAGACCAAAAGCTTCATCAAAATCTTTACCAGAGCAGAACATACCATGATGAGCCCATACTACAATATTATATTTTTTCATAAGTTCACTTGTAGCTTTAGCTATTTCGCTACCACCTGGAACCATCCAAGGAACAACACCGATACCCTCAGGGAAAATAACAGGATCTTCTGTTGCCATTTCCCAAAGTTCGCGAGTAAATTCTTTATCGTTTAGTGGTAAAACGAAAGTAAGAGCAATGATGTTAGTTGGATGAGCATGATAAATTACATGATTTTGACCATTTGTTAGGTCTTTTTTTATACTATGGTTCATAAGATGAGTTGGAAATTCACTTGTTGGACGACCACCCTTTTCTAATCCCCAAACGATAGCATAATTTTCACCTTTATCATCGATTTTAGCAATACAAATATTATCTTCTGGTTTTAAGATAACATTGCGCATATAACGACCAGTTCCAGAAACTAAGAAATATTCATTAGCTAAATTAGGCACACTTACACCAATCGGAATCCAATTAGTAGGTGCTTTTAATTCAGATTTTATTTCTTCGATTTCTTCAGGTTTTATACGATAACTTAGATTGCCGCCATTGCGTTCATGCCAACCTTTTTTGAATGCATCGTCAGTAAGACGTATAAATCCTTGAATAAATTCAGCATTAGTAATTAACATAAAATATCCTTTCTTATGATAAAATCTTTATTTTTGTTTATATCTTTGTTGTTTTTGTTATTTTAAATATAATACCACATAAAATCACAATAAACAATAAAATAAAAAATGAGTTTTCAGTAAAATTTAAAAATAAAATAATTTGAAAAAGTATTGATTTATATATTTTATTGATGTATAATTGAAATTAGAAAACGTTTACTGTTATATAGAAAATTAATCAAAAATATTAATAATATTATTTTCTTAGGAGGATTTTAAAATGGCAGTTTTAGTATGTGGTGGAGCAGGTTATATCGGCTCTCATATGGTTTATGAACTTATCAATAATGGTGAAGATGTTGTTGTAATCGATAATCTTGAAACAGGTCATTTAGCTTCTGTTCATGAAAAAGCAAAATTTTATAAAGGCGATATCCGCAATATGGCAGACCTTGATAAAGTTTTTACAGAAAATGATATTGAAGCAATTATTCATTTTGCTGCAAATTCTCTTGTTGGTGAAAGTATGCAAGTTCCTTTAAAATATTTCAACAACAACACTTGCGGTATGGAAGTTCTTCTTGAAGCTATGGTTAAATATGATGTTAAGAAAATCGTATTCTCTTCCACTGCTGCAACTTATGGTGAACCAAAACGTGTGCCTATTTTAGAAACTGATGAAACAAATCCTACTAATCCATATGGTGAATCCAAACGAATGATGGAAAAAATGATGAAATGGGTAGATATGGCTAACGGTATTAAATATGTATCCTTACGTTATTTCAACGTAGCAGGTGCTGTTGAAGATGGTCATATTGGTGAAGCTCATACAACAGAAACTCACTTAATTCCAATCATTTTACAAGTTCCACTTGGTAAACGCGATCACATCACTGTATTTGGTACAGATTATCCAACAGCTGATGGTACTTGTATCCGTGACTATGTACATGTAATGGACTTAGCAGATGCACATATGAAAGCTCTTAACTATTTACGTGAAGGTAATGAAAGCAATATCTTCAATTTAGGTACTGGTGAAGGCTTCTCTGTAAAAGAAATGATCGACGCTGCTGAAAAAGCTACAGGCTTAAAAATTAAAGTAGAATATGGTCAACGCCGTGCTGGTGACCCTGCTCGCTTAATTGCTTCTAGTGAAAAAGCTCAGAAAATCCTTAACTGGCATCCAAAATATACAAGCATGGAAGAAATTATCAAAACTGCTTGGAAATGGCATCAAGCTCATCCAAACGGATATGAAGACTAATTTTGGGGTTTAGTTAATAAAAGGGGATTTTTAATAATGGATATGAATTTACAAATAAATCGTTTGTTAAACTTTGCTCTACAACAAGGTCTTATTGCACCAGAAGATAAATACTATAGTGCAAACTTACTTTTAGATTTATTAGGTGTAGATGAGTTTGAAGTTGTAGAAGTAGATGAAACATTACCAATAGCTCATGATATTTTAGAAAATATGTTAGATTATGCTGTAGAAAAAGGTCTTTGTGAAGATACTGTAACTCAGCGTGACTTATTTGATACTCGTATCATGAATTGCGTAATGCCTCGTCCTTCTGAAGTTGTAGGCATTTTCAAAAAATTATACGAAAAATCAAAAGTTCAAGCTACTGATTATTTCTATAAAACAAGTATTGCTTCTAACTATATTCGTAAAGATCGTATTGATAAAAATATTATTTGGAAAGCAAATACTGAATATGGTGATTTAGATATCACAATTAACTTATCTAAACCAGAAAAAGATCCAAGAGATATTGCTAAAGCAAAACTTGTAAAATCTTCTTCTTATCCAAAATGCTTACTTTGCCGTGAAAATGAAGGTTATGCAGGTCATGCAAATCATCCAGCTCGTCAAACACATAGATTAATTCCTATGGATTTTGAAGGTCATCAATGGTTTATGCAGTATTCCCCATATACTTATTACAATGAACACTGCATTTTATTAAATTCCTTGCATGTACCAATGAAAGTTTGCCGTGCTACTTTTGAAAACTTATTAAACTTTGTGGATTATTTACCACATTATTTCTTAGGTTCCAATGCAGATTTACCAATCGTTGGTGGTTCTATTTTATCTCATGACCATTATCAAGGTGGACATTATACATTCGCTATGGAAAAAGCTCCAATCGAAGAAACTTTCAATATCGAAGGTTTTGATAATGTTACTGTTGGTCGTGTAAAATGGCCTATGTCTGTAATTCGTGCAGCTTCTTCTAATAAACAGGATTTAATTAATTTTGCTGTACATGTATTAGATGCATGGCGTGGATATTCTGACGCAAGTGTAGATATCTTAGCTGAAAGCGATGGACAACCACATAATACAATTACTCCAATTGCTCGCGTTCGTGATGGTAAATATGAATTAGATTTAGTTTTACGTAACAACCGTACAACTGAAGAATATCCATTAGGTATTTTCCATCCACATGATGAAGTTCATCATATTAAAAAAGAAAATATCGGCTTAATTGAAGTAATGGGTCTTGCAGTACTTCCAGCTCGTTTAAAAGACGAATTAGCAAAAGTAAAAGAATGCTTTATCGCTGGTAAAGAAGATATTAGTGATGATGAACAAATCGCTAAACATGCAGATTGGTACAAAGAAATTCGTGCAAAATACACAGATATTAAAGCTGAAGAAGTTGAAGATATGCTTAAATTAGAAGTTGGTAAAATCTTTATGGTTGTATTACTTCATGCAGGCGTATTTAAACGCAATATACAAGGTATTCAAGCTTTCAATAAATTTGTAGCAACTTTATAATTTTAATAATTATGCCATCTATAAATTTTATAGATGGCATATATTTAATCAAGAAAATATTGAAAATATAGAAATAATATATTATTATATTTTAATATATTATTTTAATAAGGATTGAAGACAATGAAGTCAACTACGATAATTGATGTAGCCAAAAAGGCACAAGTATCAGTAGCAACGGTATCCCGTGTAGTAAATGGTAATTATCCAGTAAAAGAAGCTACAAAGAAGAAAGTTTTAGAAGCAATAAAAGATTTAGAATACATTCCAAACATTCAAGCAAGAGAATTAAATACACAACATTCTTCAATAATTGGAATTATTGTGCCTAGTCTATTTAATACTTTTTTTGCTGAAGTTGTAAGTGGAATAGAAAGTTTTGCAACAAGTAGTGGCTATTCGTTATTGTTGACTTACACAAAAGATGACCCTATCTGTGAAAAAGAATGTATGAATGAATTACTGATGCGAAATGTATCAGGAATAATAAATATTAGTCCAAATACGGAACGTGTGGATAGTAGTTTTTTTGACCAGATGGCATCTAGGATACCGCTGGTATTTATTAACTCATATATAAAACGTCCAGCTATTTCTTATGTATATAATGATGAACGCATAGGTACCAAAATTGCCTTAGAACATTTAGTATCATTAGGTCATCAAAATATTTGTTTTGTTCGTGGTGAACGAAGCGATTCTTATGAGTTTAAAGAAGATGTATATATTGAATTTATGAAGAAAATGGGTTGTTATAATCCAGAAAATATCATAAATGTTAGTGCGGGTAATAGTATAGATACAGTAGAGTTGACTGCTAAAAAGATTGTAGAATTTTTGCCTAATCGAAAAGATGTTACAGCACTTTTTTGTTGTAATGATTTGATGGGTGTCGGTGCAGTCAATGCTTGTAGACGTTTAAATTTAAAAATTCCAGAAGACATATCTATTATGGGATATGATAATGTTTCATTAAGTCATTTTATTGAGCCCAAACTTACGACAATGGACCAAAATATGATGACTTTAGGATGGACAGCGGCTAGTTTATTAATGGAAAAAATAGCTAGTGATAATAAAACAAGCAGACAAGTTGTATTACAAAATACTTTAGTCTTACGTGATACTACAGGTCCTTGTAAAACAAATAAATAAAAGAGGTAAGAAAAATGGCAGTAGTAAAAAGTAAATTTGGTGTAGCTTCTACAGGGGAACAGGTTTATAAATTTAAAATTGAAAACTCAAAAGGCGAATATGTAAGCATTATTAATTATGGTTGCACTATTCAAGCTATTGTAGTTGAAGGCAAAGATGGTAAATTACATGATGTAGTTTTAGGTTATGACACTGTAAAAGGCTATGAAGAAGGAACATTCTTCTATGGTGCATTCATCGGTCGTTGCGGTAACCGTATAGCTAATGGTAAATTTACTTTAAATGGAAAAACTTATGAATTAGAAACAAACAATGGAGCAAATCATTTACATGGTGGCTCTAATGGTTTTGATAAAAAAGTTTATAGCGATTTCACAATTGGCGAAAATAGCGTATCTTTAAGACGTACATCTCCAGATGGTGAAGCTAATTATCCAGGAAACTTAGATGTAGAAGTAACTTATACTTTTGATGATAATGCTTGCTTGCGCATTGATTATAAAGCTAAAACTGATGCAGATACTGTAGTTAACTTAACAAATCACAGCTATTTCAATTTAGCTGGTGAAGGTAGTGGCAGTGTTTATGATCAAACATTGAAATTAGATTGCCCAGCAATGATTCCAACTGATGCAGGATTAATCCCAACAGGTGAAATTCGCACTATCACAAAAGGCGATGTATTTGACTTTAGTGAAGCTAAACCTATCGGTCAGGATATAGACAAAGATGATGAACGTTTAGTTATTGCTGCTGGTTATGACCATACAGTATTATTACCAGAACATGATGGTTTATATACTTTTGCACAAGCTAAATCTGAAAAAACTGGTATTATTATGGACGTAGCTACAACAATGCCAGGTGCACAGTTCTATTCTGCAAACTTCTTAGAAGGAAAACCAGGTAAACAAGGTCATATTTACAATCGTCGTGATGCTTTCTGCATTGAAACTCAATATGTACCAAATGCTGTAAATTGTGATAAATTTGCATCTCCAGTATTGAAAGCAGGACAAGAAACTCATACTGTTACAACATATACTTTCAGTAAATAATTATATTGAATATAAAAATACACTTATGTGATTACATAAGTGTATTTTTTTTAGTTGCGGAGAAGTCATAAATAGTTTGTAGTGTATCGTAATGAATAGATTGTTTTCTAAAAGTATTAGGCGTGATACCTTTTAAATTTTTAAATACTTTACAAAAATAATCATCATTATTATAGCCTACATGGTGAGCTATCTTTTTTATCGTCCATGTGGGATTATTGATGAGAAGTTTACATGCGGTAGAAATCCTTAAGTTTTGTAAATATTTCATAGGTGATATGCCAAATTGTTTATGGAAAGTTTTGCAGAGATGATATTTAGAATATCCTATTTGTTCAGCTATTGTATCTATATTTAAATTGCTATTAGCGAAGTTTTGCTCAAGAAAATTTTTGGCTATATCTGTTTTTGTGAGATTATTTGCATCATATGCTAGATTATATTTTAAAAGGTCTATCCAAAAATTATAGGCTAATTTTGTATTTATAAATACTGATTGTAGTTTATTGTTGAGGGCTTTGGTGTAAAAATTAGCTATTTGTGTCAATAATGAAGGATAGTTTGCTAAAGAAATGACAGGGCCTAATTTATTATAGATTTTACATAGAAGGGGTAAAACTTCAGGAGAAAACTCTAAATAAATAAATTTCCAATGAGTGGAATTTTGGGGTAAATAGTAATGGGAATTGCTGGGAATGTTGAGTAAAAAAGCTTTACCAGCTGTGATGGTATAAGTGGAATTATTTATGGTTAAAACGCCTTGTCCACTGATGCAATATTGAATAAGACAATGTTTATCATGACGATGTAGATTATGCCAAGAATAGCTGTGGTCGGTGATATTTTGAAAGCCGATACCTGTTAGTGTTATTAATGGCAAATCAGAGGAAAACTGATATTTTATAGCTTTATAAGGAAAGGTGCTAAACATAAAAAACTCCTTTAATTTATAGATGAAGATGACAAAAAATTACAGTAGATAACATTTTATTATCATTTTAATATAGCTAACGATATTTTAAAATATTATGTAGAAAATAAATTTAGAGGAGAGAATATAGATGTTAGTAATTAATTATGATAAAGAGCAAAAGATATTTAATTTATCTAACGGCAAAATTAGTTATATTTTAGGCATTGAAAAAGATTGTTATGTAAAACATATTTATTTTGGCAAATATTTATCATCATATAATGGAAGTAATGCTCAATTATTTTATGATAGAGGTTTTTGTTCAAATCCGATAGCTTCAGATAGAAATTTTTCGTTAGATACTTTATTGCAAGAATATCCAGATTTTAATCAAGGGGATTTTAGAAATCCAGCTTATATAATTCAAACAGAAGATGGCAAGCGTGTAAATCGCTTTTATTATGATAGTTTTAATATCATTGAAGGAAAACCAAAATTAGAGGGATTGCCTTCTATTTATGTAAATAATGAAAATGAAGCTAAAACTTTATGTATTATCTTAAAAGATGTAGTGATGAATGCAAGTATTTATTTGTATTACACAATTTTTGCTGATTATGATGTTATTTGCAGACATACTGAAATTATAAATCATGGTGATAAGAGCATATATTTAGATAAAGTAATGAGCTTTAGTATGGATTTTGCGGATAGCGATTATGATGTGATGACATTATCCGGTGCTCATTTGTATGAAAAAAATATTTATCGCAGAGCTATAAAATCTGACTCTATTGTATTAGAAAGCATACGAGGAACAAGTAGTCCACAGGCAACACCATTTATAGCTTTGATGGACAAAAATACTAATGAAGATATAGGTTCTGTTTGGGCATTTAATTTTATTTATAGTGGTGATTTCCAAGCCAGTGTACAAGTGGGACAATATAAGACTACTAGAGTACAAATGGGCATGAACTCTACGACTTTTGGTTGGACTTTAAGCGGTAAAGAAAAATTTATTTCTCCTGAAGCTGTGTTAGTTTATACAGATAAAGGTTTAAATACTATGTCTCAGATTTTTCATAAATTGTATAGAAATCAACTTTGTCGAGGTTTATATAAAGAAAAAGCTCGTCCAATTTTGTTGAATAGTTGGGAAGCTTGTCATTTTGAGGTCAATGAAGATAATTGCTTGGATTTAGCAAGACAAGCTGGTGAATTGGGCATAGAATTATTTGTATTAGATGATGGCTGGTTTAAAAATCGTTGTGATGATACACAGGGTTTAGGCGATTGGCTAGAAGATGAAGAAAAATTCCCACATGGATTAAAAACTTTAGCTCAAAAAATTAAAGAAAAAGGATTATTATTTGGTTTGTGGTTTGAGCCAGAAATGATATCTAAAAATAGTAATTTATATAAAAATCATCCTGATTGGGTGATTAGAAGTATGGATTATGAGCCTATTTTGAGCAGATGCCAATATGTATTGGATTTATCGAATATAGAAGTTTGTAATTATCTTGTAGAAAAAATATCTAATATATTAGAAAATGTAGAGATATCTTATGTTAAATGGGATATGAATAGACATTTGACAGATTTAGGTTCTGCTTATTTAAATAGTAAGGAACAAAAAGAATTATCACATAGATATGTATTAGGTTTATATTATATTTTAGAAAAATTAACACAGCGTTTTAAAAATGTTTTATTTGAAAGTTGTTCTAGTGGTGGCGGTAGATATGATGCAGGAATGCTCTATTATATGCCACAAACATGGGCTAGCGATAATACAGATGCTATTTGTCGTTTAAAAATACAATATGGTACAAGTATATTATTTCCTGCAATTACAATGGGTTCACATGTTTCTATAGTGCCAAACCACCAAGTCGGTAGAATAACACCACTTAAAACTCGTTTTGC
The DNA here is from genome assembly GCF_000378365.1 of Megamonas rupellensis DSM 19944. Classification (NCBI taxonomy): domain Bacteria; kingdom Bacillati; phylum Bacillota; class Negativicutes; order Selenomonadales; family Selenomonadaceae; genus Megamonas; species Megamonas funiformis. The sequence goes on from NZ_KB899590.1 coordinate 22,968, forward strand.
TGTAGCTTCTTCTGGAAATCTAGGTTATGAATTAGATTTAAATAAATTAAATGATGAGGAAAAAGAAGAGATAAAAAAACAAGTAGCTTGGTATAAACAATATAGAGATGTTATACAAAAAGGGACTTTCTATAGAATAAAGAGTCCTTTTGATGGAAATGATATTAGTTGGAATTTTATTTCCGAAGATGAAAATACTGTTATTTGTTATTTCCATCAGGTTTTAGTAGAACCTATATATAGAAATTTAATTTTGAAATTAAAAGGACTACAAGAAGATGCTTTATATAATTTAGTTGGTACAGATAAAGTTTTCAGTGGTAGTGAATTGATGTATGCTGGTTTGATGATACCAAAAATAGAAGAAGATTTTTATAGTAATATTTATGTATTAAAAAAATCAGTATAAACGGTAACTTTAGTATATTTATTAAAAATTTCATTTATATTTTACAAACAATGACTATGTGAAACTATACAATTTTACATAGTCATTGTATAATAATAATGAGCTTAACAGAAAATTCCATAAGAAACAGCATTAGATTTTTTAAATGCAACATCATTTCTCACAGAAAATTTATGAGGTGATAGTAAATGGCTATTAAAAAAGTTGAAGTTGACCGTAGAGATTGTCAAAACTACCGTAACTATTTAAAGAGAGGAGGATATATCTCCGCAAGCTATTTATCAGTAAGTGGTTTAGATGCTATAAGATTAAAAAAATTAGCTATACAAGGTAGATTAGATGCTGTTAGATGCGCTATTGGTAAATCTGTTAGATGGTATTATTGTGAAAAACAAGCGGAGTTAGCTCACTTACGCGGAGAAGCTTAAAATGCATAATTGTTATGTATAATAGACTACTTTTTATGAGTTTATAAGAAGTAGTCTATTTTTTTATAAAAAACTGTTGACAAAAATGAAAGTATCTGATATTATATATTTCTGTCAGCAACAATATAATATTGTTTGAGAGCACATGGAGAGTTGTCCGAGTGGTTGAAGGAGCACGCCTGGAAAGCGTGTATACGGGTCCCCGTATCGAGGGTTCAAATCCCTCACTCTCCGCCATAATTGATAGGTACAGGATTTTGCATAGCAAAATCCTGTTTTTTGTATATAGAGAAATAGGAGATTTATTATGAAAAAAATCTTAGCTATACTGATGTTATTGATGTTAAATTTAAATATAGCATTAGCGCAGAATTTGGAGATTGATGAAATGAATTTAAGTGAAAAAGATATTCAATATTTATCTGCATGGACATCGCTTGCTGTATATAATGATAAATTTAGCTTATTAGCAAGAGATATATTGAAAAGTAATGGTTGGAATATTCGCTTTTATAATGAACAAATAGCTAAATCTGATGTTAAATACCTATTAGCTGATAAAAAAATAAATGATAAGGATATATTCTTTTTATCTATCAGTGGTACTAGCAGTTGGCAAGATGTGAAAACGGATTTGGCAGTAGAGGCAACAGTATTTCAAGGGCATAATTTAGATGAATTTTTGCAAAGTAGAAATGATAAAGATTTAAGTGAAACTAAGCCTTTAGTGCATAAAGGATTTTTACAATATGTACAAGATGGATTTTTTTCCGCGAATAGTTCAGGTGAGATTTTAGGTCTTGATTTAGTAGAACATTTGAAACAGTGCCCAGAAGATAAGATTTATATAACAGGTCATAGTTTAGGTGGAGCAGTGGCGGAATTATTGACAGCTAGATTATTAGACATGGGCGTAAGTAGTAATCAAATAGAAACTATTACTTTTGGTGCACCTGCTGTAGGCAATAAGACTTTTGTAGATATGTATGAGCCTAAAATGAATTTGACTCGTATTACGATGAAAGGTGATATTGTAAAAAATTTAGCTCAGATAGCTAATGAACGTTTTGTGCAATTTAATACTAATGAAGTATGGACTGTATCTAAATTGGAAAATGATAAATTTGCTCATAATATGTTGCTTTACTTTGATAGAGCAATTAAAAATTATTATGATAGCAAAAAAGATATAGCTTTAGCTACAGAAGATATTGAAACATGTGAAACTTATGTGGCAAAGCCTAAATATGATTTTCCTAGTGAATTACAATCAGAAATAAATTATATGAATTTAGCTTTGAAAAATAAGTTATTAAAAGAAGATGAAGATTGCTTTGTTGACCTTTCAGATGACGACCTATCTTCAAATGTATTTCAAAAAGCAAAAGCATTGAATGCTAAATATGTAGTGTTTTATGAGTTTAGTGCAAATAAAATAAAAGATAGTACTTCCAATAAAAGATATTATATTTATGGAAGTAAATATATTTATAATATAAATGGTAATTTGATAAGAGGATTTAGTGCAACGTCAGATACTAAAGAGATGACTGTATTGCAATCTGTATTATATTTAGAATGTCAATTTAAATAAAAATAAAAACTTAGTGAATGGTAATATAGAATAAAACTATGATTATCTTCACTAAGTTTTTTTATTATGGTAATTGAGTTATATTTATATCGGATATTTGTTTAATGATAATATCTGCTCTAGATAAATCTTGATTGCCAGAATTAGAATTGGCAAAACCGATACAATACATGCCAGCATCTTTAGCAGCAATGCTACCGTTTTTAGAGTCTTCAAGAACGACACAATCTTTAGGGTTAACTTGTAATTTTTTTGCTGTTTTTAAATAAATATCTGGAGCAGGTTTACTATGAAGGATATCTTCGCCAGAAATTAAAAATTTAAAGTATTTATCAATATTAAATGTTTTTACAACAAATTCAATTACGTTTAAAGGAGAAGATGATGCTATCGCCAAAGGAATATTTGCTTTTTGTAATTGTTCTAATAAAGGGCAGATGCCATCAATAGGTTTAAGATTATGGTCAACGATATATTTTTTGAAGAAATTCATATGATTATTAGTCATTTCTTCAGGAGTATATGGTAAATGATGTTTATCAATAAAATAGGAGAAAACAGAAGTTGATGTCATACCAATGAGTTTATTGAATTCTTCATCATCAACTACGATATTATTTTCGAGTAATACCTCTTTGACTACTTTGTTATGTATAGGTTCGCTATCAATGATAACGCCGTCCATGTCAAAGATAAATGCTTGCATAATAACACCTCTTTTTATTTTTATCAAATATAGCATAGCAAAATTACATATAATTTTAAAGAGATTTCAAATGAAAGATTATAGATAAATTTATTTGAATTTAGAGGGTTTGGATATATAATAAATAATATAGATAAAATTGTAGAGGTTGATAAAGTGAAAAAAATAGTATTATGTTTATTAAGTTTATTTATTTGTATGCAATCTGTAGCTTTGGCTAATATACATCAATCAAAAGTATCAAATGTGGAAAATATTCGTTCTATATATGCATATAAAGACCCTGAACAAATGAAAGATTATGAACAGAAAAAATTAGTAAAAGAACAAACTAAAAGTGATAAAAAACTAGAAGAACCAATGGCATTGTTTAGAGTATTTGTCAATAATGATAGATTTTATACTGACGATAATAGATATAAAGACAATGTAGAGTTAGCAATAACATCACATAATATAGATAGAAATTATATTTTTGATAATGAATATCCTCCATATTTAATATTGCAAGATAATGATAATAATAGATATGAAATTCATTTTGCCAAAGTTAAATATGACAATCCATATTGGATAAGCTTCAATTTAACAAATAAAGAAATAGAACAAATAAATAAAGCTAAAACTATAAGTCTTGTTTTACCAGAGGCGCAAGAAAATATGTATCGTTATAATAAGAAAAAAGATAAATTAGAGAAAAAATCTTATGATAATGATATAAAAGTAGAAGAAATGGTATATGAACTTCCAGAAAATATAGTTGATGAATGGAAAATTGTTTTAAATAAGCATAAATAAAAATAACCCTACTAATTTAACTTAGTAGGGTTATTTTCATTTATAAAGTAGTAAGGGGTTTATAATTAGGGCTTAGTAAGCGGCATCATTGCCGTTACCAGCTTCTGTAGGGGCTGTGTCTTTATGATCTGTTCCTGTATGATATGGACTATCTACATTTATTGTTGGTGTATGCAATTTTATATTGCGTTTTTCTAATACTTGTTTTAAGAGCCATGGCTTATCTGAAATAATACCATCAACACCCATATCAAGTAACATATTCATATCTTTTTCATTATTAACAGTCCATGGAACAACTTTCATACCCAAAGAATGAGCTTCATCAACATCTTGTTTGGATATTTCTGTATAATATGGAGAAATAATATCAGCACCAATAGCATGAGCAGCTTTTACAGGATTTCCTTGATAATCCTTGATATCTAAACCACCAAGCCATGGAGATTTTTTCTTTTCATAACGACGTAAAGATTCACTATCACGTCCCCATGATGGTTGTTTTTGCCAAAGTGCACTAGTGGAGATATTAGGATTTAATTTTTTCATTTCAATTAAAGTTTGCCAGTCAAATGATTGGAGAACAACTCTATCCTCCATATCATATTTTTTTACAATATTATTGAAAACTTCTACAAATTTCTTAGGGTCAGCATTATTTTTATATCCGGCACTTGCAGGGTCTGGATAGGATTTTGTTTCTATATTTAAAACAATATTTTTATCACCATATGATTGAATTAATTGCATTAATTCTTCTAATGTAGGAATTTTAGCATCATAAGTAAATTGTGTTTTGCCATGTAAGTCATAGTATTCGCCACAATTTGGATCCATCACACCTACATCGAATTTCTTTAATTCATCTACAGTCATTAAACGAATATCATATTTATTATTTTCAATGTAATTGCCATTTTCATCACGTGTTATATCTGAATTTAAGATAGGATTATGACTCATTACTATTTGACCATCTTTAGTAAGTTGCATATCACATTCAATAGAAGTAGCACCTAGCTCTATTGCATAGGCATAAGAATACAAAGTATTTTCAGGTCTAACATCTCTACCTCCACGATGAGCCTCTAAGTCAAAAACATCATAATTGACTTTGGCATAAGTAGTGGAAATATCAATAGTATTAAATCCACTATAAATTGTTAAGGCAGCTAGACCACTAAATAAGAGTTTTATGGATAGTTTTTTCATTTGTATTCATCTCCTAAAGCGTTTAAATTTATTTGTTATAATTATCTCATAAATCTGAATTTATGTATGTCAGAATAGAGCGTAATTTTTAGGTAAATATTTCTTACAAAAATAAATATATTTTTTCTAAAAAAAGTGTTGACAAAGTGATTTATAGTAGATATAATAATTAAGCACTCAACGAGAGGGCAACTCAAAAGAAGAAAATTGTTAAAAACAAAAAATAAATTAAAAAAAGTTCTTGACAAGATAAACTTCTTGAGTTAAGATATACAAGCTGACTTTTGAAGCCAGCAGGAAATGTTCTTTGAAAACTAAACAATGCACAATATGTTTTCTAACATAAACGAATGTGCGGTATCTGCTTTTATAGCAGATTACCTAATAAATTCTTTTTAAACAGATAATTAAGAGCCAATC
>NZ_KB899591.1:0-26066 GCF_000378365.1 Megamonas rupellensis DSM 19944
TAAAAGATAGAACAGCTCCATCAATGCTAAAAGCAATAAAAAAATTAGTGAAAGTACTACCAAAAAAGGCATTAAAAACATTTACAACAGATAGAGGAAAAGAATTTGCATGTTATAAAGAAGTAGAAAAATTAAATATAAAAGTATATTTTGCAGATGCTTATGCAGCATGGCAAAGAGGTAGTAACGAAAATTCAAATGGGTTATTAAGAGAATATTATCCAAAGAAAACAGATTTAGGGAAAATATCTAATGATGATTTAATAGAAAAATTAATACTATTAAATAATAGACCAAGAAAATGTTTAAATTGGGATAATCCATTTAATTTATTTTTAAAAGAAGTGTCGCACTTGGATTGACAATTCATCATAAATTATAAAGTTATATTAATTTAATAAATGAAATCGCATTTTTGAGGTATTATTGATTATTTTTGATTATAAGCATATAATTTAGATAGGATTTATTTCTAGTAAGAAAGGTTGAATTTCAATGAAAGTTTTATTATTAAATGGTAGTAGACGCGAAAAAGGTTGTACATATACAGCTCTTAGTGAAATAGCACAAACTTTAGAAAAACAAGGTATTCAAGCAGAAATAATTCATGCAGTACCAGAAACAGAAATTATTAAAAGTGTTGCAGAAAAAGTAAAAACTGCAGATGGTTTAGTAGTAGGCTCTCCTGTATATTGGGCATCTCCATCTGGAGAAATCATTTCTTTTATGGATAGATTATCTAGTTTAGCAGGTAAAGATTTATTACACAAACCAGCAGCAGCTATCGCTTCCGCTAGACGTGCTGGTACAACTGCAACTTTAGATGTACTTGCTAAATATTTTACTTATCATCAAATGCCAGTAGTTTCTGCGAATTATTGGAATGTAGTACATGGCAATACACCAGATGAAGTGAAAAAAGATGCAGAAGGTATGCAAATTATGCGTGTTTTAGGTAATAATATGGCATGGCTTTTAAAATGCATTGAAGCAGGTAAAAATAATGGTATACAAATTCCAGAAACAGAAGCAAAAATAATGACAAATTTCATTCGTTAAAATAGAGTAAACAGAGTTATAACGATTTTTTATTTCGTTATAACTCTTTTTTTGTGGTAAAATATAAATATAGTAGCCGATAAAGAAGGTGTAAACATGGGGAAAAAATCATTATTGACTAAAGAGGATATTGATATATTAGAGTCTTGGGCTGATGGATACTTTTACAAGATTTTTTATTATTTAGAAGATTTTGTTAAAAAAGGTATAGAGCAAAAATTGTTTACTTTGGAAGAAGCAAAGGAAGATTTAAATATTGCTTTATGGTATGCATATGCAGGCAATAATATTGATATATATGAATATTATTACAAAGTGATAAATTGGATGCCTTATTCAGAAAAAAATGCTAAAGGCTCAGGCGCATGGTATTATCGTTATTCAGTGGCTTTGACTTATTGCAGTGATTTGGAAAAAGCATATAGCTATGCACAAAAAGGTGTACAAGAAGAAGCTGATTATCCATGGGGTTGGTTGAATTTAGCAAAATTACAATATCATTTTGGCGAAAAAGAAAAAGCAATGGTTTCCATAGAAAAGGGCTTATCTCTTGTGCCAGATGATTATGAATTTAAAGTTTTACAAGAGGAAATAAAAGCAAATTGTAGCTTAGAAGAAATGCTATGTCATTATATAAAACCAGAAGATGACGCATTTTTTAAAAATCGACAAATGTATAAACAGCATTTAAAAGAGAAAATGCAAGCTGTAGATGGAGTAATTTGTCATGAGGAGTCTTTGCAGAAGGTAAAAGAATTTTTAAAGGGCAATAAATGGCAAGAAAATAATCCTTATTGTACTTGTATGGTAAAGTTAGATGATATAACAGTAAAAATTGTTTTTACCATGAATAGAGCAATGTTGTCAAAGATAAATATGGATTGGTTAATTAAAGAGTATACCGACATAAAAGATAATTTATTGACTTATGATAAATATGATGTTGAATATAAATTACAGGAAATAGAGATAGATAGAGATTATCAAATAAAATTAACTTATTATAATAAAAAGAAAAAATTATCTTTAGTTTTGGCTAAAGATAGTAATAAAAAAGTTCAAGAAAATCATAATGAACATTTAAAAAATGACAAAGAAGTAGAAAATTTAGCTTTGACATTATATAAAAGAGATGAACAATTTTCTTATGTGGAATGTTGGTTTGAAGATGATAAAATCGTTAAACATTATGGTTTAGTTGGCGATAAGGGAGATATCAAAAAATATGAAAATTGTTCAATTGATGATTATAAATTATACTTAGATATTTTCGTAGGACGATATGAAAAATTAGGTTATATTTCATGGCGAGAATTCACGAAAAAGACTTTATTAATGAAAATCACTATAGAAGATAATGAACAAAATTTATGGAAAGAAGAAAATGAAGCGCCGATATATTTCCTTTATGAAATGGTACAAAAAGCTTTAGAAATTAATGTAGTGGGCTTTTTAAATGATTGGGGCTATAGAAGAAATGAAAAGAAAAATCTGTATGAAATCGACTTTTATTTTGATACAGTTGATAAAGATATAGCAGTGAATTTAGTAAAACATGTCATAGAAGTATTTTCAATGAATGCTAAATCAAAGGTAGAGGAAGTCATAGAATTAGCAGAAGTTAAAAATGGAGTTGTTTAATTTTTCGCTTATAATAGACGATGCCAAAAATATCTGCTAACGCCCAGCCGATAGGGATAGACCACCAAATACCGATTACTCCGATAGAAGGTATGCTAGCAAGGTAATAGGCAAGTCCTACACGTGTGCCTAATGAAATAATGGTTAAGATTACAGACATGCTAGGGAAGTTAATAGCACGATAAAATCCATATAATAAAAATAAAATGCCAATGCCAAAATAGAAGCTACCTTCTATGCGGAGATAATCCACACCGATATTGATAATTTCCGTTTCAGAACTATCAATGAAAATAGTCATTAGAGGGCGAGCAAAGATAAAGACGCCAACAGATATAATTAAACAAAATAGAAATGAGATTTTTATAGCAGATTTAATGCCTTGTTGAATTCTATCTGTTTTTTTAGCACCGTAGTTTTGCCCAATGAAAGTAGAAAAAGCATTGCCAAAATCTTGTGCAGGCATATAAGCTAGTGAGTCTATTTTTACAGCAACGGTAAAGGCTGCCATTACTGTTGCACCAAAGCTATTTACAAGATTTTGCACGAGTAAAATTCCAAAATTCATTACAGATTGTTGTGTAGATGTTAATAATGAAGAATTAGAAATATCTTTTATCATGGCTAAATCAAATTTGCAATGTTCTTTTTGCGGAATTAATTCAGGGCATTTTTTTATAGTGTAGATTGTTAGACCTAAGGCACAAAAACCTTGAGCTATTACTGTACCGAGTGCAGAGCCTGCCACACCCATTTGAAAATTAACAACTAAAATAATAGAAAGAATAATATTGAAAAGGGCAGAACTGGCTAAAAAGATAAGTGGTGTTTTTGAATTGCCAATAGCACGAAGTATACAAGTGAAATAATTATAAACAAAAGAAAAACTAAATCCGATGAAAATAATATAAAGATATGTATAAGTCAAATCGAAAATTTCGCTAGGAACTTGCATAAAATAAATGATTTCATCAATGTAGATAAAAATAAAAATATTTATTATTATTGTAAGTATTAATATTAAGATGAAAGAGATAAAAATACTAGATTTTAATTTAAAATAATCTTTTTCACCATAAAATATTGAAAATAAAGCTCCGCTACCCATACAAAGACCTAATAATACTGAGGTTAAAAAAATGATTAAGGCATAGCTTGCACCAACAGCAGCTAAGGCATCTGTGCCAATAAAATGACCAACAATTAAAGTATCGGAGATATTATATAACTGTTGCATAAGATTGCCTAAAATCATAGGCAGTGAAAATTTTAACATAGTCATCGAAACAGACCCTGTTGTTAAATCATATTTCATAATAAAAGCACCTCGCTTAGACTATAAAGAAAATATATTGCATAAGTTAGAAAATATTTATATAATAAATATAACTAATTAATTGATTAATTTATACTAATACTTAGAATAATGAAAAAATAATTCAAAAGAAAAGAGGAAAACTAATGGAGGCTTTAGTTACGATTATTAATAAATCAGGAGTTCATGCACGACCAGCAGCAATGCTTGCTCAAATGGGACGCAGATATACGTCTAAAATCACATATACAGCAAAAGGTATTACTGCTGATGGAAAAAATATCATTCCTATAATCAATTTAGGATTATCTTGTGGTACACAAGTGCTTATAACTGCTGAAGGTGATGATGAACAAGAAGCTATTAAAGCTTTGAGTGAACTTGTAAATAATCGTTTTGGTGAGCATCAATAATAATATTTATAACACAAATATATTAAGAAGTTAAGAGTTGTCTTCGCTCTGAAATTATGCTAATATATCTTATACAATTTAATGTTTTGTAAAAGACAATGAAAAAGAGAGTATAGATATAATTGAGTTGTGCAGAGAGAAAATTTATAGCTGAAAAATTTTCCAACCCAGTATCTAGAAAGTAGCTTTGGAGTCCTCATACCGAAATAATATTAAGTATGAGCGCAGATACAGCGTTATGTAATGAAGTTTTATCTGAATTTTATGTAGTTAATTTATAAATTTAGATAAGAAAAATTAGGTGGTACCGCGAAGATATCTCTTTCGTCCTTTTATGAGGAATGAAAGAGATTTTTTTGTGTAATTTTTGCCTGATTTAATTGAATAACTTTAGTTTTTGTGTGAAAAATAGGAGGTATTTTTTTGATGGAAGAAACAAATATTCCAAAGGTTTATGACCCGCAATCTTTTGAAAAAAAATGGTATCAATATTGGGAAGAAAATAAATTATTCCATGCAGAAGTAGATGAAACTAAAAAACCATTTAGCATTGTAATGCCACCACCAAATGTAACAGGTCAGCTTCATATGGGACATGCTATGGATAATACTTTGCAAGATATTTTAATTCGTTTTAGAAGAATGCAAGGATACAACACTTTATGGATGCCTGGTACTGACCATGCAGGTATAGCAACTCAAGCAAAAGTAGATGCACAACTTCGTGAACAAGGTGTATCTCGTTATGATATTGGTAGAGAAAAATTCTTAGAACATGCTTGGGCATGGAAAGAAAAATATGGTAATCGCATAAAATATCAAATTCGTACACTTGGTTCTTCTTGTGATTGGGATAGAGAACGTTTCACTATGGACGAAGGTTGCTCTCATGCCGTTCGTGAAGTATTTGTACAATTATATAAAAAAGGTTTAATTTATCAAGGTAAACGCATAACTAACTGGTGCCCACACTGCAATACAGCACTTAGCGATATTGAAGTAGAACATCAAAATGAACAAGGTCATTTATATCATTTAAAATATCAAGTTGAAGGCGAAGATAGATTTGTAGAAATCGCTACAACTCGTCCTGAAACTATGTTTGGTGATACTGGCGTAGCTGTTCACCCTGATGATGAACGCTATAGCGATTTAGTAGGTAAAACTTTGATTTTACCAATCGTTGGTCGTCGTATACCACTTTTTGCTGATAGTTATGTAGACCCACAATTTGGTACTGGTGCAGTAAAAGTAACACCAGCTCATGACCCTAATGACTTTGATATGGGTGCTCGCCATAATTTAGAACAGATTGTAGTAATTAACAATGATGGTACAATGGCAGAAAATACTGGTAAATATGCTGGTCTTGATCGTTATGAATGCCGTAAACAATTAATCGAAGATTTAAAACAACAAGGCTATTTAATCAGCATTGAAGAACATGAACATGCAGTAGGTCATTGCTCTCGTTGTTCTACAACTGTAGAACCACTTGTATCTAAACAGTGGTTTGTAAAAATGGAATCTTTAGCAAAACCTGCAGCTGAAGCTGTAAAATCTGGCAAAATTAAATTTGTTCCAGAAAGATTTTCTAAAATCTATTGCAATTGGTTAGATAATATACGCGATTGGTGTATTTCTCGTCAGCTCTGGTGGGGTCATCGTATTCCAGCATGGTATTGTGATGATTGCGGTGCAACTATCGTAGAAAATGAAGATGTAACAGTTTGTCCTCATTGTGGTAGCAAACATATTCATCAAGATGAAGATGTACTTGATACATGGTTTAGCTCTGGTCTTTGGCCATTTGAAACTATGGGTTGGCCAGAACAAACAGCAGAATTAAAACAATTCTATCCAACAAGTGTACTTGTTACAGGATATGACATTATCTTCTTCTGGGTAGCTCGTATGGTAATGATGGGCTTAGAGTTCGGTAAAGATATTCCATTTAAACATGTATTTATTCATGGTCTTGTACGTGATAGTCAAGGTCGTAAAATGAGTAAATCCTTAGGTAATGGTATTGATCCTGTTGAAGTAATTGAAAAATATGGTGCAGATACACTTCGCTTTATGCTCATCACAGGTAATACACCTGGTAATGATATGCGTTTTTATTGGGAACGTGTAGAATCTGCTCGTAATTTCGCTAATAAATTATGGAATGCTTCTCGTTTCATGCTCATGAATCTTGAAGGTTTTGATAAAACTTTTGTTCCAGAAGCTAGCGACTATACTTTAGCTGATAAATGGATTTTAAGCCGTTATGCTAAAACTGCTATCAGCATTACTGAAAACCTAGAAAAATTTGAATTAGGTGAAGCAGGTCGTTCTTTATATGACTTCATTTGGAATGAATTCTGTGATTGGTATATTGAACTTAGCAAAGCTCGTCTTTACGATAAAGAAAATGTTCGTCCACGTAAAGTAGCTCAATATGTTTTAGGTTATGTACTTGAACATACACTTCGCTTATTACATCCATTTATGCCATTTATTACAGAAGAAATTTGGCAACACATTCCACATGAAGGTAAGAGCATCATGGTGGCTGATTGGCCAACAGGTGAAGAAACAAAACTTGATGATGCAAGCGAAGTAGAAATGACTACTATCATGGAAACAATCAAAGCTATCCGTAATATGAGAGCTGAAGTAAATGCAGCACCAAGCAAAAAAACAGAAGTAATTCTTCATTTAAGTGATGAAAGCTTAACAGATGTATTTGCTAAAAACAGTGGATATTTAGAAACATTAGCTTCTGCTAAAAATGTAACTATTTTAGCAAAAGATGATGCAAAACCAGAAAATGCAATGACAGCAGTAGTAAATGGTGTAGAAATTTATTTACCTTTAGCAGGTTTAATTGATGTAGAAAAAGAAACTGCTCGTTTAAATAAAGAATTAGCTACATTAGATAAAGAAGTATCACGTCTTGATAAAAAACTTTCTAACGCAGGCTTTATTGCCAAAGCACCTGCTGATATTGTAGAGAAAGAAAAAGAAAAATTAAAAGGTTATGAAGAAAAACGTGAAGCAGTAAAACAACGTTTGGCATATTTAGCAACTCTTTAATTTTAGATTTTTTTATGAAAGGCGTAATAAAATGAATTATCTAGAATCGCTAGAATATCTAGATGAGCTTAGTACCTTTGGTACTAAGCTTGGTCTAGGTCGCATTAAACAATTGGTAACTTATTTAGACAATCCACAAACAAGATATAAAACTATACACATAACAGGAACTAATGGAAAAGGTTCAACAAGTTCTATGTTATCTAGTATTTTAACAACATCTAATATTAAAACAGGTCTGTATATTTCACCTCATTTAGTATCATATACAGAACGTATTCAAATTGATGGTAAGCCAATAAGTGAAGAAGATTTTGCTGATTGTATTAGTGCTGTTAAAGTCTTTGTAGATAAAATGGTTGAAGATGGTGAAGAGTCACCAACTCAATTCGAAGTTATTACAGCAGCGGCATTTTTGTATTTTGCGATTAATAAAGTAGAATATGCTGTCATTGAAGTTGGATTAGGTGGATTATTAGATTCAACTAATGTAGTAAAACCAGAAATTAGTGTTATCACAAATGTAGCATTTGAACATGCTCATTTATGTGGAGGAACATTAGAAGGTATAGCAAAGCATAAAGCTGGTATCATAAAAGATGGTGTACCTGTGGTTACAGCAGCAAAAGATATACCATTAGATATAATCAATCAAACAGCTGAAGAAAAAAATGCTGATATTTTCATAGCAAATAATGATTTTTCAGCTATGTTTGTGAATTTTGATGGACAGTATCAAGAATTGAAATTTAGCTCTGAATTATTAGGAGTTAATTTTAATTATAAATTAAAATTACTAGGCGATCATCAGATAGAAAATAGCTCTTTAGCTATTATGACAGCTAGCATCTTAGGCAATAATGATGAGCGTATTACTAGAGAAAATATTATTGCTGGTTTGTCGTTAGCAAAATGGCCAGCACGTTTTGAAGTATTTAATTTTGATGGACAGATTTGCATAGTAGATGGCGCTCATAATCCAGCAGGTATGATGATACTTCGTCAAAATTTAGATAAATATTATCCAAATGAAAAAAGAGTTATTCTTTTAGGTATATTAAAAGATAAAGACATAGATACTATGCTTATTGATTTATTGCGTGATGATGATGAAATCGTTATAACTACTCCAAATTCAGAAAGAAAAGCTTCTCCTGAATATATTGCAAGTAAGATATCAAATCATCGTGTAGAGACTTTTAATAATATGCAAGAAGCTTTAACTTTAGCTCGTCAGTGGGCAGGTAAAGATAAAGTTTTATGTATAACAGGTTCTTTATATTTGACAGGTGAACTGAGAAATATTTTAGTCAATGAAGCATGATTTTAGTAAAGGTATTTTTAGCTTTTAGAGTAGTAGGTGTATAGGTGGATATATTTAAAAAAAATAGATTGAATAATGATTGTAAACGATTGATGTTTTACATTGTTATAGCTATGGCAACAATGTTACCTTTTTCCTATGTTGTATCAAGTCTATTGTTAGTAGCTGGCTGGGGTGTTTTTGCCTATAAATCATTTAAGGGATTTTTTGAATGGAAACGTACAATACTTGATTTTCCTATTATGATTTTTGTGATTATATCTTTTTTATCCGTTTTAGTATCACCAGATTCAGCATTTAGTTTTTACAATTGCTATAATTTAGTTGGTCGATATGTACTTACATATTACTTAGTTGTGCAAAGTATAGATTTAAAAAATATAGGACAATTAAAAGTATTTTTAAGCTGTATAAGTTTATCTTTATTTATTGTTGTAATATATGGTTTTATGCAAGCATTTTTAGGTATAGGACTAACTTCTGAGCAAATAGTATGGACTGATGGAGCAATGTTTCCTGGATTAAAAACGAGAGTATTTTCCACATGGCAAAATCCTAATTTATTAGGTGGCTACTTTGATTTGATGTTAGGCTTGATGGCTGGAATGTTTTTATTGATAAAACATAAAATTGTTCGCATTGTAATCGCAGTTTTATTTTGTTTAACAGCCTTTTGTTTGACCTTGACATATGCTAGAGGGGCTTGTCTAAGTATTGCCTTAGTAATCTTTGTCTACAGTATTTTATATAATCGAAAAGTATTATTAGCATTGATAGGATTAGCTGTCATCTTATTGCTTTCAGATGCAACTTTAGTGGATAGAATGACATCTATTTTTACGAAAATGGATACATCTTCAGAAATGCGTCTTGCTTTTTGGGAAAGTACTATAGCAATGATTTTAGACCACCCATTATTGGGCATAGGTTGGGGTTCATATTTTATGGTTTATCCTAATTATGATTATTATATGCAGGGGAATTTTATAAAAATTGTACATGCACATAATATGTATTTGAATTTTATGGCTGAAATTGGTTTATTTGGTTTTGCAAGTTATATGGTTTGTTTCTTTGGTGTAATTTACAAAGCCTTTAAAGCACAGGTTATGAAATTAGATATATTGGTTAAAGCTATGTTTTTAGGCATAGGCTTAGGTTTATCTGCATTGGCATTAAATGGTTTTACAGATTATGTAATGTTTAATACAGAATTATCTATGCTTGTATGGCTATTTTCAGGAATTGTAGTTTCTGGATATAAAAATTAAATTAATAATATTATTTAAACTCAAGCCTTAAAGGAGTGAATGCAGTGAAAGAACAAACTATTTCTAAAGCAACTATTGATAGATTACCACTATATTATAGAACTTTGAGATTGGCTCAAGATGATGGCATGGATATCATCTCATCAGATGAATTAGGTCGTCGATTAGAATTAACACCGGAGCAAATTAGAAAAGATTTAGCTTTATTTGGTCAGTTTGGTAAAAAGGGAGTTGGCTATTATGTCAATGAACTTAAATTTAATGTAGGCAAGATTTTAGGGCTTGATAATCATTGGAATATTGCAATCGTAGGGATTGGTCACTTAGGTGTGGCTTTGGCTAATTATCAAAATTTTATTGCTTTAGGTTTTAATCTAGTAGCATTATTTGATAATGACCCCAATATTATTGGAAAGACAGTAAATCATGTAAAAGTAAAAAGCATTGATGAATTGCAAAGTTGCGCTAAAAATCTGAAGATAGATATTGGGGTTATTGCAGTACCTGCTCAATTTGCACAACAGGTCGCTGATAAATTAGTTAAAGCAAATATAAAAGGAATATGGAACTTTGCTCCTGTAAAAATGAGAGTCCCTGAAGATGTGAAAATTGTTAATGAAGATTTATCTGTGGGACTTAGTAGATTGTCGTATTATATTACAGGAAAATAGCTTTCTTTTCCTATAGTAAAACTTGACGCTTTTCCCTAGTAGTGGTATGCTTTTGTTAGTGATATGCGTTATTATTTATTAAAAGATGGAGTGTTGATTTTTTATAATTTTTATTTATTTTTTATTGAAAAATTATAAATAAAAAAATTTATTTCATAAATGATACAATAATCTTTGATTATCGTATTAGACAATGATATAATGGAACACGACATAATAATGCAACAATATATTTTGGTAAGGAGGAGAATTTTTAATGATTGACATTTTAGATCGTGTGCGTAATAAATCCTTGCATGCGAAAATTGTCAGTGCACAGGAAGCTGCTGAGTTAATTAAACCAGGCATGAATGTGGGAACTAGTGGATTTACACCATCTGGTTATCCTAAAGCTGTGTCTTTGGCTCTTGCTGAACGCATGAAAGAACACCCATTTAAAATTAATTTATATACAGGTGCTTCTGTAGGACCAGAACTTGATGGTGCACTTTGTGAAGTTAAGGGTATTGACAAACGTATGCCATACCAAACTAACAAATTATTAAGAAATTTAATAAACTCTGGTGAAGTTTCTTATAGTGATTTACATCTTAGTGAATCAGCTCAATTATTACGTTATGGTTTCTATGGCAAATTAGATGTTGCTATCGTAGAAGCTTGTGCTATTACTGAAGAAGGTAATATTATCCCAACAACATCTATGGGTAATACTGCTTCTTATGTTCAACAAGCAGATATGGTTATAGTTGAAGTAAATACTAGTCAGCCATTAGAACTTGAAGGTATGCATGACGTTTATGTACCACTTGATCCACCACATCGTCTTCCAATTCCTATTGTTAAGGCTAACGACCGTATTGGTACACCTTACATACCTTGCACTCCAGATAAAATTAAATGCATTGTTCCTTGTGATATTACAGATAAAACTCGTCCATTTGGCGAAATTAGTGAAGCAGATCACAAAATGTCTGAATATATCATTGAACTTCTTCAAAATGAAGTTAAAAAAGGTCATATGCCTAAAAATCTCTTACCTTTACAATCTGGTGTAGGTAATGTAGCAAATGCAGTAATCAGCGGTTTTGTTGATTCTGATTTGAAAGACTTGTCTGTATATACAGAAGTTATCCAAGATGGTATGTTTGACTTAATCGATGCTGGTAAATTAAACTTCGCATCTGGTACAGCATTATCTCCATCCCCAGACGGATTAAAACGTTTCTATGAAAATATCAAAGAATATAGAAAACATCTTTTACTTCGTCCACAGGAAATCTCCAATAGCCCAGAAGTTGTAAGAAGAATTGGTGTTATTGCTATGAATACAGCTATTGAATGCGATATTTATGGTAATGTAAACTCCACTCATATCATGGGTACAAAAATGATGAATGGTATTGGTGGTTCTGGTGACTTCGCTAGAAACGCTTACCTTACTTGCTTCTTTACAGCATCTACTGCTAAAAACGGTCTTATCTCTTCTATCGTTCCTATGTGCTCTCATGTTGACCATACAGAACATGATGTAGATATCATCGTTACAGAACAAGGCTTAGCTGACTTAAGAGGTCTTGCTCCACGCGAAAGAGCTCGTGAAGTTATTAACAAATGTGCTCATCCAGATTATAAACCTATGTTAATGGATTATTTGGAAAGAGCAGAAGCTGCAACAAAACATGCACAAACTCCACATATTATTAAAGAAGCTTTGTCCTGGCATGAAAAATTCATGGAAACAGGTTCAATGAAATAATAACCTTTTTAGGAGGAATTTTTAATTATGAGCAATGAAAATGAAAAAATCCAAGCTGAATTAGCTGAGTATAATGCTGATGTTGAAAAAGCAATAGCAAAATTCCCAGAACGTCCACATCTTCCAGAACAACGTTTATATACTCCACTTGATATTGAAGGAACTGATTATGCTGATGAAATCAGCTTCCCAGGTGTATATCCTTACACTCGTGGTGTTCAACCTACTATGTATCGTGGTCGTTTCTGGACAATGCGTATGTATGCTGGTTTCTCCACTGCTGAAGAATCCAACAAACGTTATCGTTATTTAATCGAATCCGGTGCTACTGGACTTTCTTGTGCATTTGACCTTCCAACTCAGATCGGTTATGACTCCACTGATGACATCTCTGAAGGTGAAGTTGGTAAAGTTGGTGTTGCTATTGACTCCTTAGCAGATATGGAAATTCTTTTCGATCAAATCGATCTTGGTAAAGTTTCCACTTCTATGACAATCAACGCTCCAGCATCTGTACTTTTAGCTATGTACATTGCAGTTGCTGAAAAACAAGGTGTACCTGCAGATCAATTAAAAGGTACAATCCAGAACGATATTCTTAAAGAATATGCTGCTCGTGGAACATATATCTTCCCACCACGTCCATCTATGCGTCTTATCACTAATATCTTTGAATATTGCTCTAAATATGTACCAAAATGGAATACAATCTCCATTTCTGGTTACCATATTCGTGAAGCTGGTTCTACTGCTGCTCAGGAAATCGCATTTACTATTGCTGATGGTATTGCTTATGTTGAAGCAGCAATCAAAGCTGGTCTTGACGTTGATGCTTTCGCTGGTCGTCTTTCCTTCTTCTGGAATGCTCATAACAACGTACTTGAAGAAGTTGCTAAATTCCGTGCTTCCCGTCGTATCTGGGCTAAAGTTATGAAAGAAAGATTCCATGCTAAAAAAGACAAATCCATGAAACTTCGTTTCCATACTCAGACTGCTGGTTCTATGCTTACAGCTCAACAGCCTAACAACAACATCATTCGTGTTGCTTTACAGACTGCAGCTGCTGTTATGGGTGGTACTCAGTCCCTTCATACTAACTCCCGTGATGAAGCTCTTGCTCTTCCAACTCAGGAATCTGTTACAATTGCTCTTCGTACACAACAAATCGTTGCTTACGAAAGTGGTTTAGCTGATGTTATTGATCCACTTGCTGGTTCTTACTATGTTGAAGCTATGACTAACAGAATCGAAAAAGAAGCTTGGGATTACATCAAAAAAATCGACGAAATTGGCGGTGCTGTATCTGCAATTGAAAAAGGTTATATCCAGAAAGAAATTCAGGATAGTGCTTACAAATGGCAGATGGATGTTGAATCCGGTGCTAGAACAATTGTCGGCGTAAACAAATTCCAGATGGAAGAAAAACCAGTTGAAGGTCTTCTTAAAGTTGATGCTTCCGTTGGTGAAAAACAAAAAGCTAAAGTTGAAGCTATGAAAGCTAAACGTGACAACGCTGCTGTAGAAGCTGCTCTTGCTGACTTAGAAGCTGCTTGTAAAGATGAAAACGAAAATCTTATGCCTCATATCCTCGCTGCCGTTAAAACATATGCAACTCTCGGAGAAATCTGTGGCGTAATGCGTAAAGTATTCGGCGAATATGAAGCACATGTAAATCTTTAATAAGTGAAGATATTTGGAGGTAAATATAATGATTAGAGTATTAGTAGCAAAACCAGGTTTAGATGGTCATGACCGCGGAGCAAAAGTTGTAGCACGTGCTCTTCGCGATGCAGGCTTTGAAGTAATTTATACAGGTCTTCGTCAGACTCCTGAACAGATTGCAGAAGCAGCTTTACAGGAAGACGTTGATGTTGTTGCTATGAGTATCCTTTCTGGTGCTCATCCACATCTTTTCCCTAAAGTTGTAAATCTCGTTAGAGAAAAAGGAATGAAAGATGTATTAATCATCGGTGGTGGCGTTATTCCAGAAGGCGATATCCCAGCTCTTAAAGAAGCAGGTATTGCAGAAGTATTTACTCCTGGTACACCAACAACAGACGTTATTGACTTTATTAAAGCTAACGTAAAAAAAGATTAATTTAAACATTTGATTTTGTTAAATTAAATAATATGAAGAAAATCATCTTGTCTTTCTTAGTCTCTATAAGGAGACAAGATGATTTTTAGTATAATTGTGTGGCTTCTGTGCTAGTAAGGGACAGGAGCTGACATCAAAGGTGGTGCTTATATGGATATAGCTCAAGAATTGTTAAACGGAAATCGTTTAGCTCTCACTCGTGCGATTACAGCAATTGAAAATGAAACAGATGCTGCAGTAGAAATCATGAAAAAACTGTATCCACATACTGGGCATGCCTTTGTCCTTGGTATTACTGGCCCACCAGGTGCAGGTAAATCCACTCTTACCGATAGACTCGCAAGAGCTTATCGTAATCAGGGAAAAACAGTTGGTATTATAGCTATTGACCCAACTAGTCCATTCACAGGCGGAGCTATCTTAGGTGACCGTATAAGAATGAACAGCTTAACCCTCGATGAAGGTGTCTTTATCCGTAGTATGGGGACAAGAGGTAGCTTAGGCGGCTTATCTCATAAAACAGCTGATGCAATAAAAGCTATGGATGCTTTTGGCAAAGATGTAATTATTGTAGAAACTGTAGGGGTAGGACAATCTGAGGTTGATATCGTTAAAGCGGCTGATACTACTATGGTTGTAATGGTACCAGGCCTTGGTGATGATATCCAAGCTATAAAAGCAGGAATATTGGAAATTGGTGATATCTTCACTATCAATAAAGCAGATCTTGATGGTGCAGATAAATTATATACAGAGCTTAATATGATGCTAGACCTTGATGGAGAAACACCAGATTGGCGTCCTCCAGTTAAAAAAGTCATGGCTAGTAGAGGCGAAGGTATTAATGAATTAGTAGATACAATTACTGAACATCAAAATTATTTAGTAGAAAGTGGAACATTAGCTATTAGACGTCATAAACGTGCTAAAAATGAGTTATTGGACCGCTTGAGTGCATCTATTGGTTCTTATATAACAAAACATATTGTAGAAACTGGCGAATTAGATGCTTATGTAAAAGATATTGAAACTCGTCAGAATGACCCATATACAGTAGTTAATACTATTATGGACAATATGTTAAAAAAATAATTTAGATATAATATTTATATCAGGAGGGTTTTATCAATGAAAATCAACAGAGTTGACCATATCGGTATTGCTGTACCAAATCTTCAAGAAGCAAAAAAATTCTATGAAGAAGTTTTAGGTATTAAAATCACTAAAGAAGATGAAGTTATCGAAGATCAGAAAGTAAAAGTAAGCTTCGTTCCATGCGGTGAAGTTGAACTCGAACTTTTAGAATCCACAACTGAAGATGGCCCAATTGCAAAATATCTTGCAAAAAATGGTGGCCGTTCTGGTATTCAGCACGTTGCATTAAATGTTGATAACATTGAAGAAGCTATCGCTGAAATGAAAGAAAAAGGCGTTCGTATGATTGATGAACAACCTCGTTACGGCGCTGGCAATTCCAGCATTGCATTCGTTCATCCAAAAGCTAGCGGTATCTTAGTTGAACTTGCTCAGCGTTTAGATGAAACAAAATAATCTATATTAAATTTTTTAATAGATATAGATTTTATTAAGGAGGTATAACTTTGGCTACAGTTCAAGAACGAATTGACCTCATGAATGCCAAAAAGGAACATATTTTACAAGCAGGCGGTCCTAAACGTGTTGCAAAACAACATGCTAAAGGTAAAATGACTGCTCGTGAACGTATTGAAAAACTTTTTGATGAAGGTACATTTGTAGAATTAGATCAGTTTGTAAAACATCGTTGCACTAACTTTGGTCAGGAAAAGAAAGATTTACCTGCTGAAGGTGTAATTACAGGTTATGGTACAGTTGATGGACGTTTAGTATATGCTTACGCTCAAGACTTCACTGTTGAAGGTGGTTCTCTTGGTGAAATGCATGCTAAAAAAATCTGGAAAGTACAAGAAATGTCCTTGAAAATGGGTGCTCCATGCGTTGGTATCAATGACTCTGGTGGGGCTCGTATTCAAGAAGCTGTTGACGCTCTTTCTGGTTACGGCGGAATTTTCCAGAGAAATACAGACGCTTCCGGTGTTGTTCCACAGATTTCTGTAATCATGGGACCATGCGCAGGTGGTGCAGTATATTCTCCAGCTCTTACTGACTTTATCTACATGGTAAAAAATACTAGCCAGATGTTTATCACTGGTCCTGCTGTTATCAAATCTGTTACTGCTGAAGAAGTAACAGCTGAACAGCTCGGTGGTGCTATGACTCATAACACTACTTCTGGTGTTGCTCATTTTGCTGCTGAAAATGAAGATGATTGTATCGAACAAATTCGTTACTTATTAAGCTTCTTACCAAGCAACAATATGGATGATGCTCCAGAAAGACCTACAAATGATGATCCATCCCGTATGGATGAAGAATTAAACACTGTAATTCCAGATAACGCTAACATGCCTTATGACATGAAAGATGTTATTCGTTCCTTAGTAGATGATGGTGAATTCTATGAAGTTCATCAGCATTATGCTACAAATATCATTACATGTTTTGCTCATTTTGATGGACGTTCCGTTGGTATCATTGCAAACCAACCAGCTGTAATGGCAGGTTGCCTTGATATTAATGCTTCTGATAAATCAGCACGTTTCATTCGTTTCTGTGACGCATTTAATATTCCTATCGTTAACCTCGTTGACGTTCCTGGCTTCTTACCAGGTACAGATCAGGAATATGGCGGTATCATTCGTCATGGTGCAAAAATGCTTTATGCTTATTGCGAAGCAACAGTACCAAAAATTACACTTATCACTCGTAAAGCATATGGTGGTTCTTACCTTGCTATGTGCTCTCGTGAACTCGGTGCTGACCAAGTTATGGCTTGGCCTACAGCAGAAATTGCTGTTATGGGTCCTGCTGGTGCAGCAAACATCATCTTCAGAAAAGACCCTGATGTTGCAGCAAAAACAGCTGAATATGTAGCTGAATTCGCTACACCATACAAAGCTGCTGAACGTGGTTACATTGATATGGTAATTGAACCTAAAGAATCCCGCCCTCGTATTATCACTGCATTGAACATGCTTGCAAGCAAACGTGAAGCACGTCCTGCGAAAAAACATGGTAATGTTCCATTATAATAAGAGGAGAGAGTTTTAAGATGGCAAATAATAATGCTCCTATCAGTGAAGAAATAGTAGCTGCTATTACTGCTGCTGTAGAAATGATGGTTGGTCATAAAGTTATGGCTGTTCGTATTAAACGTAGCGATGCATGGGTTATGGCTGGCAGACGCGATGCTGTTTAATAAATCATCAATCAAATAAAAAAGATAATTCTTGGAGGAATACGTCGTGAAAAAATTTAACATCACTGTAAATGGTAACGCTTATGAAGTTGAAATTGAAGAAGTAAAAGCTGCTGCTCCAGTTGCTGCTGCTGCACCAAAAGCTGCTCCAGCTGCTGCACCTGCACCAAAAGCTGCTCCAGCTGCTGCTGCTGCACCTGCTGCTGGTGACAACACTGTTACTGCTCCAATGCCTGGTAAAATTGTAAAATTAGTAGCTTCCGTAGGTCAAGCTGTTAATGCTGGCGATGTTCTTTTAATTCTTGAAGCTATGAAAATGCAGAACGAAATCACAGCTCCAGCTGCTGGTACAGTTAAATCTTTCGCAGTTAACGCTGGCGATAGCGTAAAACCTGGTCAGACTATGGTTGTTATCGGTTAATATTAATCGATAAATTACAAAGAAAGGGCCCATTAGTTAAGCTAATGGGTTCTTTTTGTATTTGTATATAATCTTTATATTTATAAATGGAGAGATTATTATGGATATTGATAAAGTTTATAATCTGTTTTTTAGTCCAACAGATACAACAAAATTCGTATTGCAATTTTTGAGTGAGCAAATAAGCCCTAATTATAAAAATATAAATTTAACATCAAGAAATACAAATCTAGATGATATATCTTTAGCTGAAAATGATTTAGTATTTTTAGGTGTTCCTTCATATGCAGGTAGAGTGCCTATTACTTTTAAAGAACGTTTTAGCAAAATTAAAGGTAATAACGCATTAGCTATAATAGTTGTAACCTATGGAAATAGAGCACAAGAAGATACTTTAATAGAATTATTTGATATGGCTAAAGAACAAGGTTTTAGAATTTTAGCAGGTTCAGCAGTTGTAACAGAGCATTCAATAATTCGTGACTTTGGCAAGGGTAGACCAGATAGAAAAGATAAAGCTGAATTGATAAGTTTTATGCAAAAGGTAAAAAATAAACTTCAAGAAGATGTTTTATTAGTAGATGAAATACTAGGAAATAGACCTTATAAAGAAGTAAAATTAGCACCAATGGCGCCAGATTTTGTAAAAGAAAATTGTGTAGCCTGTGGTAAATGTGCAAGTGAATGTCCTACAGGTGCTATTGATAGTAAGACTTATAAATGTAATAGTGAAAAATGTATTTCTTGCTTACGTTGTGTAAAAGTTTGTCCGATAAATTGTCGTTTTGTGGATAATAGAGTATTGGAAAATTTACGTGTTCATTTGACTCCATTGTGTAGTGAACGTAAAGACAATCAATTTTATTTATAAAAAAAATACTCTAGAGCAATATAAGCTCTAGAGTATTTTTACATTAAAATTGATTAGTGTCAGTGAATACATCGTCCCAGAATGTATAAAGAAAAACTACAACGATTAGAAATAATAAAAATAAATCACCCATAATAAAATCTCCAATATAAAATATATTAAATTTTAATTATTATATTTGAGGATAAAGTAGCGTAAAGGCTTATAAATATTATATAAAATGGCAGCTTTTATCGGTAATAGAAGAACTGATTTTACGATACGCATGATATAAAAAGAAGTAGCAGCATCTTTATACATTAAAGTAAGCCAGATATTGTTGAGAATACAATCAACAAATAAGAAAATAGTTAAATTCATAAGCAATAATTTTTTTAAAGTAATAGTTTTTTTATAAAGAAATTTGCCATAAATAAAACTAGAGGCAATAGCACTTATAGTAAATCCAGGAAAATATAAACCTGGCATAAAAAGATTGCTACCGATAATATCTGCAAGAGCTGACATAATAATAGTTTTTGTCGTGCCAAAACGCATGGCATATAAACAAATCGGAATAAAAGCAAAATCTACGCGAATGAAAGTGGTTTGAATGGCAAAAACATAAGTAAATAAAATTGTTAAAGCCATGAAAATACCACCATAAACGATAGATGATAATGATGAGTTGTTGTACATGAGATTAAACCTCCTTGATATTGCGTTGCCACATAGGAGGAATATTCCTTCATGTAGCAGCGGGATGCGATATTTGTACCGCAAGAAAAACTTTTCGTTCAAATAGCAACTCCCCGTCTATTTGACACTTAACGCACAAATATCTACTCTGCTGAATAGCACTATCAATTATAAAACTATAAAGAAGGCTTGTCTATATAAAAATTTCTAATGAGTATAAGTAGATAAAGATGGTAGTATTTTTAGCTAGATAATAGATACTACGAATAAAATGTGATATTATGTAAACGATATAATATAATTTTTTGGAGCAAAGGAATAGTGATTCATAATGAAAAAATTTATCGTATTTTTGCTTTTAGGCGTGATGTTTGTATTTAATACAGTAGCATATGCACAAGCTGAAAATACAGCGCAAGATAAGATTGGTGGAGCTGATAAGGCAACGGATATACAGGTAAATAATAATGTAAATACTGTAAAACGTTGGATTTTGATAAATATACCAGCACGTTCATTGCGTTTATATGATAATGATAAATGTATAGAGATGTATCCTGTTGGCGTAGGTAAAATAGAAACTAAAACTCCAGTTGGTTTTTATAAAGTTGTAGAAAAAATTGTAAATCCTACTTGGACAGACCCTGCTGATGTAAGCGTAGTTATTCCTTCCGGTGAAGATAATCCACTTGGTTATCGTTGGATTGGCATTGGTGGCAATTATGGTATACATGGAACAAACAGACCAGATTCTGTAGGTCATTATGTTTCTAATGGTTGTGTACGTATGGTTGAAGCCGATGTAGAAAAAGTATTTGATAAAGTTGAAGTTGGTACAGAAGTTCAAATTATGTACAACCGTTTAGTTATTGATAAAACTTTTGATGGTAGAGTAGCTTATTATATTTATCCAGATGGATATGATATGCAAAATTTAACAGTAGATTTTGTAAAACAAGGTCTAAAAGGTTATGGTATAGCTGATTTTATAACTGATGAAGCTGTGGCTAAATCTATAGAATTATCCAATGGTCAACCAAATTATGT
The DNA here is from genome assembly GCF_000378365.1 of Megamonas rupellensis DSM 19944. Classification (NCBI taxonomy): domain Bacteria; kingdom Bacillati; phylum Bacillota; class Negativicutes; order Selenomonadales; family Selenomonadaceae; genus Megamonas; species Megamonas funiformis. The sequence goes on from NZ_KB899591.1 coordinate 20,945, forward strand.
AGCAGCACCTGTAAATATTATGTTTAATGGTAAAAAACTTAATTATAAAGCAGTTAATTATAAAAATTTAATTTATGTACCAGTAAAAGCTTTGGCTACTACATTAAATACGCCAATAACTATGGATAATAATTTAGTAAAAACACAAAAAGGTGAAGCTGATATCAGTCTTTATAGTAATGTAGCTTATATGCGTTTGACAGATATAGCAAATATTTTTGATTATGATTATAGCTTAAATAAAAATGTTACAGAAATAACTTTAAATAAAATTACTGCTGATAAAAATGTAGTAGATATCCCTGCTAATACTACAAATAAAGAAATTGTTGTTCCTAAAAAACAAACAGATGAAAAAATTAATTTAATGGAAAACGATAATAAAAATCTTGAACAAGATAATAATACACAATCCGATAAAAAAGCTGTAACAGATAAGAAAAACAAACAGGAAAAAGCAAATACAGATGTTAAAAAATAATGGAGGTCATTGTGGAACGAAGAGAAGATAATAAGAAAAGATTTATTATTATAGATGGTAGTAGTTTAATGTATAGAGCGTTTTTTGCTTTGCCATTACTTACTTCTTCAAGTGGCATATATACAAATGCTATTATGGGTTTTTCTAATATGTTGGGAAAAATCCTAACAGAATATAAGCCAGATAATATAGTTGTGGCTTTTGATAAAAGTCGTCAAACTTTTCGTACACAAATGTATGCAGAGTATAAGGGACAAAGAGAAAAAACTCCAGATGAATTAAAATCACAGATACCGTTACTACGTGAATTTTTGGAAGCTCTGGGTATTGCTTTTATTGAAAAAGATAATTATGAAGCAGATGATATCATCGGTACTTTGGCAACAAAAGCAGCTAGTCAAGATTATGAAGCCTTGATTGTAACAGGTGATAAAGATGCTTTGCAATTAATTCGTCCTAATTTAAAAGTTATGCTCACTAAACGCGGTATCATGGATATGCAGATTTTTGATGAAGAAGCATTTAAAGAAAAATATGCAGGTCTTGAACCGATAAAATTAATTGATATAAAAGCGTTGATGGGTGATAGCTCAGATAATATTCCAGGTGTGCCAGGAATTGGCGAGAAAACAGCTTTGAAATTATTATCACAATATCAAGATTTAGAAAATCTCTTGAATAATATAGATAATGTTTCAGGTAAAAAATTAAAAGAAAAATTACAGGAAAATCAAGAATTAGCTAGATTATCTTATAAATTGGCTACTATATGCTGTGAAGTAGATATGGATTTTAAACCACAAGAGTTTGAATTGGCTCCTAATTTGCAAAAACTAAATGATTTTTGTCAAAAATATGAGTTGAAAACAGTTTTGACTCGTATGAAAAAGGTCTTAGCTGATAAATTAGAAGTTGTAAGTCAAAATGATGATACTGAATTGGCTTTGAATTTTGAAGCTACTATGCCAGTTTATGAGGAATTTACGCAAGATAAAATTGATGCTTTAATATCAAAGATAAAAGCTGAAAAATCTGTTTCCTTTATGGTTTTATTTGAAGGAAAAGTGCCGGATATATCCATTGATATGATGGCTATTTGTTGTAAAGATAGTCTCGGTATCATAAGAGCAAAAGAAGATATAGATAAACTCAGTGAAGTATTGCAAGATAAAACAATCACTAAATTTGTTTATGATGTAAAAATGTTTTATCATTTGAATTTAGATTTAAAAGGTAAGATTTATGATACTTTGCTTATGGCATATCTTTTAGAACCTGCTAAACGAAGCTATGAAATGAATGTATTGTGGCAAATGGCAGATATTGAAGAAGAAATTCCATGGGAAAATCTCAATGAAGAAGAAAAATTAATTTGCGGTGCAAGACATTTAGCTGATTTGAGTAATGTTTTGGCGGATAAATTAGCTGATGAAAAAATGGTAAATCTTTATGAACAGATAGAATTACCACTTGCTAAAATGCTTTGTGATATGGAAACTGTAGGTATTTATATTAATGAGCAAAAACTCAATGATATGAATGAACAGATGTATAAACAAATCACAGCTTTAGAGCAAGATATTTATGAATTGGCTGGAGAAATATTTAATATTAATTCACCAAAACAATTAGGCGATATTTTATTCAATAAATTGGGCTTGCCAGCTTTGAAAAAGACAAAGACAGGATATTCTACAAATGCGGAAGTACTAGAAAATTTAATATATGCTCACCCTATTATCGCTAAGATTTTAGATTATCGTATGTTAAATAAATTAAAAACTACGTATTTAGATGGCTTGAAAGCATTAATCAATCCACAGACTAAGAGAATTCATACAAGTTTCAATCAGACTGTAACAGAAACAGGAAGACTCAGCAGTTCTGAGCCGAATTTGCAAAATATTCCTGTACGCACAGCGGAAGGTAAAAAAATTCGCAGTCTATTTGAGCCTGGCGAAGGTTATGATTATATCTTATCTGCTGACTATTCTCAGATTGAGCTTAGAATAATGGCTCATATGTCAGAGGATAAACATTTTATAGATGCTTTTTGTCATAATCAAGATATTCATACAGCGACAGCAGCTCAAGTATTTAAAGTGCCTATAGATGAAGTTACTTCAGAACTTAGAGGTAAGGCAAAGGCTGTAAATTTCGGTATTATCTATGGTATAAGTGCTTTTGGTTTGGCAAAAAATCTGCATATTTCGCCAAAAGAAGCTGGGGAATATATAGATAATTATTTACAAGAATGTAGTGGCGTGAAGAATTTCATGCATGAAATTGTAGAAAAAGCACATCAAGATGGTTTTGTTACGACTTTATTTGGTCGTCGCCGTTATTTGCCAGCGATTAAGAGCAGTAATTTTAATCAGCGTGCATTAGCAGAACGCATGGCTATGAATACACCAATCCAAGGAACAGCAGCTGACATCATAAAAATTGCGATGAACAGAGCTAGTGAAGCGATAAAAGAAGCTAATTTGAAAAGTAGAATTTTATTGCAAGTACACGATGAATTAGTGTTAGAAGTTGTAAAAGAAGAAATAGAAAAAGTATCAGAAATTTTGACAACAGCTATGCAAAATACAGCTAGTTTAAAAGTGCCACTTATCATTGATATTAATTATGGTAAAAACTGGGCAGAAGCAAAATAAAAAGTAAATTAATTATAAAAAGGTGGTGGTTTTGTGCCTGAAATGCCAGAAGTAGAAAATATTGTCGTAGGAATTAAAGATTTTATCGAAAATAAAAAAATCGTAGATGTAGAAATCATAAAAGGTGATGTAATAAAATCTCCTAGTAGTGATGAATATAAAAAGCTTTTGCAAGATAGAATTATCAAATCTTTAAAACGCAGAGGAAAATATATCATCATGTCCTTAGATGATGGCAGATTAAATATCATTCATTTGCGAATGACAGGAAAGCTATTATATAAACAGGAAAATGAGGATATAGATAAATATAGTTGTGTAATATATCATTTAGAAGATAAAACTAAATTGATATATGCAGATATTCGCAGATTAGGAACTTTGGATTTAATAACTACAGATGAAATCTCTCGCTTAAAAGGGCTATATACTTTAGGTGCAGAACCATTATCTTCAAATTTTACTATAGAGTATTTAAAAGATTGTCTAGATAAGAGTAAAACAAAAATAAAGCCATTTTTATTAAATCAAAAAAATGTGGCAGGTTTGGGCAATATATATGTAGATGAAGCATTAGCCATCAGTAAAATTCATCCAGAACGCAAAGCAAATTCTTTAAGTGATGAAGAAATAGAAAGACTTCATCAAGCTATTAACTTGGTTATAAATGAAGGTATAAGAGATGGCGGTACAAGTTTTCGCGATTATCGCAATGGTTTAGGTGAAAAAGGAAGTCATCAAGATAAATTATATGTATATAATCGCAAAGGCAAAGAATGTAGATTTTGCCATAATTTAATAACTAAAATCGTATTAAATGGTAGAGGTACTTATTTTTGCCCTAATTGTCAAAAATTAAATGATGATAAATAAATTTAAAGCTAGAAAGGAGGATTTTTATGAAGATTATAGGTCTTACTGGTGGTATAGCTTGTGGAAAAAGTACGGTTAGTGCTTATTTAAAACAAAAAGGAGCTTTTATCATTGATGGTGATGCTATAGCTCGACAACTATCTGAGCCTAAAAAATCAATTTGGCAAGCGTATGTAAATCATTTTGGTGATAAAGTTTTAAATGCAGATAATAGTTTAAATCGTAGACTCATTGGGCAGATTGTATTCACTGATGAAAAAGAAAAAACATGGATGAATACAACAATGCACCCGTTGATTAGAGATGAAATTGTAAAACAAATAGATGAGTGTAGACAAAATGGTATAGAAGTAGTAATCTTAGATATACCTCTTTTATATGAAGCTAATTGGGATAAATTTGCAGATGAAGTTTGGGTTGTAAAAATCAGCAGACAGTTGCAAATAGAGCGCATTCAAAATCGTGATGGCTTAACTAAAGAAGAAGCAATAAGCAGAATAGATGCACAGATGTCTTTAGAAGAAAAAGCAAAACGTGCAGATGTGGTAATTGATAGTAGTAATGCTCCAGAAGTTACGTTACAATTAGTAGAAAAAATATGGAATGAGAGATTATTATAAAGGGTTGATAATTCATGTCTAGTTTGATTATTGTGAACCGCACACTTGTGATTTTAATCATGAGTTAGGCGAACAAAATAGTCAGCGTATATAGAAATATGTATGTAGAGATAGACAAAGAGCTATCCAATACTGTCTGAATTGCTGGAAACTCCTAAAGATATTTGAACTACAACGTAAACATGAAATAAGGTTAAGCGTGAATGTGGCGAAAGCAGAAAAAATCAGATATATAGCATAAGGTTAAATCCTAAGTGCTGAAAAATGGATAATCAGCAGCGAAGCTCCAAATAGGAGAACGTTCAACGACTATTCCTCTTGAGGGAAGTACTCAGTAAGCGATTGACTGAGGAAGTGGACAGACTCTAACAGGTAAAGCTGAGGGATAAGATATAGTCTGTGCCGTTATGAAAGTAACGGAAGTTCATAAGAGAACTGTATAGAAAGTAGCGTTTCTATATGAACGAGACCTCATAATACGACTAAAG
>NZ_KB899592.1:0-24947 GCF_000378365.1 Megamonas rupellensis DSM 19944
CCTTTAAAAGCTTCCAACCAGCTTGTTTGAGCGTGAATGATTTATATTTTCGTATCTTTTTAAAAGATGGTGGTGCCCTTTAATCGTTCATCAACACCATTGTTCAACACTTTTCTACGATATTTAGGACAAAATACTACATGATATTTACAAGAATATACTATATTATTATTTGATTTATATTTCATAAAAGTATTATATAACTATTAAAAATATAATACAACAAAAAAACAATGATATCGAATCATTGTTTTTTAGCGAGCTTATATCCCCATAAATAAATTTAGGGGCTTTACGCTCGCATTTGGTAAAAAGCCTTTAAAGTGCAGTTTTTTATCTTAATACAATCTTAATATAGTAGCTATATTTCATAACACTATTTTTATTTTTCCTATAGTAAGATATAAAAATGCAAGGAGGAATAAAAATGGAAATTTGGATTTGGATAAGTGGCGTAGTCGCTATATTGTTGCTTATCTATTATTTTTACATACTTATGAAGGGAGATGAACAATAATGAGTGCAGATATCATCATACAATATCTTGTATTTTTAATTGTACTTGTTATTTTTTCTATTCCATTAAGTACTTATATGGCAAAAGTAATGAATGGAGAACATGTATTTTTGTCTAAAATATTATCACCGATTGAAAATCTTATTTATAAAATTATAGGTGTAAAAAAAGATGAAGAAATGACTTGGAAAACATATTTATCATCTGTAATATGGTTTTTCTTTATTGGTTTAGGTTTTTTATATATTTTTCAATGTTTTCAGGATAAATTGCCATTTAATCCACAGAATATTGATGCTATGAGTTGGCACTTATCTTTTAATACAGCAGCAAGTTTCGCTACAAATACAAACTGGCAAGCATATAGTGGTGAAGCACAATTAAGTTATTTTTCTCAATTTATGGGACTTACTACGCAAAACTTTGTTTCAGCAGCAACTGGTATAGCAGTTTTATTCGCTTTAATCCGTGCATTTGTTAGAGCAAAATCACAAACTATTGGTAATTTTTGGGTGGATTTAACACGTTCTATAATTTATATTTTATTACCATTAAGTGTAGTAGTTACTATGTCTTTAGCTTCTCAAGGTGTAGTACAGAATTTATCTCCGGGGCAAGAAGTACAATTAGTTGAACCTATTGCTGTGGATAGTGAGGGGAATATTATTGAAAATGCAACGATTGATAGAAATAATAATGTAGTATTTGTTGATGGCGAAAAAGTAAAAGATGCGACAATTGTTACAAAACAATTTGTGCCAATGGGACCTGGTGCAAGTCAGATTGCTATTAAACAGTTAGGTACAAATGGTGGAGGTTTCTTTGGTGTAAATTCTGCGCATCCATTAGAAAACCCTAATTCACTTACAAATATGATAGAATGCACTGCTTTATTATTAATTCCAGCAGGATTATGTTTTACATTTGGTCGTAATATAAGAGATAAAAAACAGGGCATTGCTATTTTTACAGCTATGTATATTATGTTGATAGCATTTTTATCAGTAATAGCGATAAATGAACAGAACGGTACACCACAGCTTGCTCAAAATGGTGCTGTAGATATTGTTAGTACGGATTATCAAGCTGGAGGAAATATGGAAGGTAAAGAAGCTCGTTTTGGTATAGTTCAATCTTCTACTTGGGCAGCTTATACAACAGCTGCATCAAATGGTTCAGTAAATTCTATGCATGATAGCTATACACCTCTTGGCGGTTTAGTTACAATGCTTCAAATGCAATTAGGAGAAGTTATTTTTGGCGGTGTTGGTTGTGGTTTATATGGTATGTTAGCGTTTGCCATATTAACAGTATTCATTGCTGGACTAATGGTTGGTCGTACACCAGAATATCTCTGTAAAAAAATAAAACCATTTGAAATGAAATGGGCTGTACTTGTATGTTTGGCAACACCAATTGGTATTTTAGTAGCAAGTGGCATTGCAGCTATAGTGCCTAGTGTAGCAGACAGTTTAAATAATGTAGGAGCTCATGGTTTTTCTGAAATGTTATATGCTTATTCTTCTGCTGGTGGCAATAATGGTTCTGCATTTGCTGGCTTTAATGCGAATACACCATTTTTAAATACTAGTATTGGTTTAACTATGATTTTTGCACGTTTATTACCTATTGTTGGTATTTTAGCTATAGCAGGTAGTTTAGTACAGAAGAAAAAAGTGGCAGTTACCGCAGGTACTTTATCTACAAGTAATGCAATGTTTGTGTTCTTGTTGATATTTATTGTAATTTTAGTAGGTGCGCTAAACTTTTTCCCAGCGTTATCTTTGGGACCTATTGCTGAATATTTCAGCATGATTTCATAAGGGGAGTGCTAAAAATAATGATAAAAACTAAATCAGCTCTCAGTGATAATCAAATGGTTGTAAGAGCTATTAAAGATTCATTTATAAAATTAAGTCCAAAAGTGCAAGCTGAAAACCCTGTAATGTTATTAGTATATATTTCAGCAATTTTGACTTCTTTACTTTGGGTAGCATCACTTAGTGGTGTACAAGATGTTTCATCTGGTTATACTTTAGCAATTGCTATAATTTTATGGTTAACTTGTATTTTTGCTAATTTTGCTGAAGCTATTGCTGAAGGCAGGGGCAAGGCACAGGCTGATGCACTTCGTGCAGCTAAAAAAGATGTAGAAGCGTATAAACTTCATGATGCAAATAATAAAGAAAATTATGAGGTAGTAGTATCTTCTTCATTAAAAAAAGGAGACATTGTTATTGTTAAAGCAGGTCAACAAATTCCTGCTGATGGTGAAGTAATTGAAGGGGCAGCATCTGTTGATGAATCAGCAATAACAGGTGAATCTGCTCCAGTTATTAGAGAAAGTGGTGGCGACCGTAGTGCTGTAACAGGTGGTACAACTGTTACTTCTGATTGGCTTGTAGTTCGTGTTACTTGTGATAGTGGCGAATCTTTCTTGGACAAAATGATTTCTATGGTTGAAGGCGCTGCGAGAAAGAAAACTCCAAATGAAATGGCTTTGCAGATTTTTTTAATAGCTCTTTCTATTATTTTCATTTTAGTAACAATGTCTTTATATACTTACTCTGATTTTTCTGCTAAACAAGCAGGTATGGAAAATCCTTCTTCAATAACAACTTTAGTCGCTTTACTTGTGTGTTTAGCTCCTACGACAATTGGTGCTTTGCTTTCAGCTATTGGTATAGCTGGTATGAGTAGATTAAATCAAGCTAATGTATTAGCAATGAGCGGTCGTGCTATTGAAGCTGCTGGTGATGTTGATATTTTAATGCTTGATAAAACAGGCACAATAACACTTGGAAATCGTCAAGCTTCTGAATTTATTCCTGTAGATGGAATTGATGAAAAAACTTTGGCAAATGCAGCTCAATTATCTTCTTTAGCAGATGAAACACCTGAAGGTCGTAGTATTGTAATTTTGGCTAAAGAAAAATTTGGCATTCGTGGTAGAAATATTGAGGAAAATCATATGGAATTTATACCGTTCACTGCTAAAACTAGAATGAGTGGTGTAAATTATGATGGACATGAAATTAGAAAAGGTGCTGCTGATGCAGTAAAATCTTATGTAATAGAAAATGGTGGTATTTATTCTGCACAGTGTGAGGAAGCTGTGAAACGTGTAGCTCAAATAGGTGGTACACCATTGGTTGTAGCTCAAGATTATAAAATATTAGGTGTTATTAATTTAAAAGATATTGTAAAAGATGGTGTAGCAGAAAAATTTGCTGACCTTCGTAAAATGGGTATTAAAACTATTATGATTACAGGTGATAACCCATTAACAGCAGCAGCTATAGCCGCTGAAGCAGGTGTAGATGACTTTCTAGCAGAAGCTACACCAGAAGGTAAATTAGCCATGATACGTGATTTTCAAGCTAAAGGTCATTTAGTAGCAATGACTGGTGATGGTACAAATGATGCTCCAGCACTTGCTCAAGCAGATGTAGCAGTAGCAATGAATACAGGTACTCAGGCTGCTAAAGAAGCTGGTAACATGGTAGATTTAGACTCTTCACCTACAAAATTAATTGAAGTAGTTCGCATTGGTAAACAATTGTTAATGACTCGTGGTAGTTTAACTACATTTAGTATTGCTAATGATTTAGCAAAATATTTTGCGATAATACCATCATTATTTTTATCTTTATATCCTGGATTATCGGCATTAAATATCATGAATTTACACAGTCCTCAATCTGCAGTTTTATCAGCAATAATTTATAATGCACTTATCATTGTGGCATTAATTCCTTTGGCTTTAAAAGGTGTAAAATATCGTGAAGTACCCGCAGGGGAATTGTTAAAAAGAAATCTTTTGATTTATGGTTTAGGCGGTATTATAGTGCCATTTATATGTATAAAAATTATTGATGTTATATTAGTTGGTCTAGGTCTAGTTTAAGAAAGGTGAGTTTGTAATGGATAATTTCAAAAAAGCATTGCTATCAGTAATTACTTTCACTGTTTTTTGTGGATTTATTTATACAATGGTAATGACAGGTATTTGTCAGGTATTATTTCCAAACTCTGCAAACGGCAAAATTATCGAAGTAAATGGTGTAAAATATGGTAGTGAATTATTAGGTCAACAATATACAAGTGATAGATATATGTGGGGTCGTATAACAAAAATTGATGTTAGTACTTATAAAGATGATGAGGGAAATCAGTTAGCATATGCAGCTCCATCAAATTTAAGTCCTGCAAGTGAAGATTATGAAAAATTAATAGCACAGCGTGTAGAAAAAATCAGAAAAGCTAATCCAGAAAAAGGTAATGAGCCTATTCCTGTAGATTTGGTTACTAATTCTGGTAGCGGTTTAGATCCAGATATATCTGTAGCTGCAGCAAAATACCAAGTAGAAAGATTAGCTCGTGAAAATAATATGACTAAAGAAGAAGTAAATGCTATTATCGATAAATGTACTAATCATAAAGTATTAGGCTTCTTTGGTGAAGAAACAGTAAATGTTTTAAAAGTTAATTTAATGTTAGATAAGATAATTTAATATTTTAAATGGATAACCTCCACGTCAAATATATATCAAATATATTTTGATGTGGAGGTATATTGGTTTATAACATATATGTAATTGGGAGGGGCTTATATGCCAATTATACGAAAATCGCCAGAGAAAATTTTGGAACAAATTCATAGAGAAGAGCATGAATCAAAACGAGGAAAATTAAAAATATTTTTTGGCTATGCAGCAGGTGTTGGCAAAACTTATGCTATGTTAGAAGCTGCACATGAAGCCAAAAAGCAAGGAATTGATGTAGTAGCAGGCTATATAGAACCTCATGCAAGACCAGCAACTGCAGCTTTAGTTAATGGTTTAGAAGTAATTTCACCATTAGTGATTAATCATAAAGATATAGCTTTAAATGAATTTAATTTAGATGCAGCTATAAAAAGAAATCCACAACTAATTTTAGTTGATGAATTAGCACATACAAATGCAGGTGGTTGTCGTCATATCAAACGTTATCAAGATATTGAAGAATTATTGAAAGCAGGCATTGATGTATATACAACAATTAATGTACAACATATAGAAAGCTTAAATGATATTGTGGCTTCAATTACCAAAATAATTGTGAGAGAACGTATACCAGATAGAATTTTTGATGAAGCTGAGCAAGTGGAATTAGTAGATATAGAACCATCGGATTTAGTAACACGTTTATCAGAAGGAAAAATTTACCAAAAAGAACAAGCTGATAGGGCATTGGGTAATTTTTTTACTGTTGAAAATTTAACAGCGCTTAGAGAAATTGCACTTCGTCGCATGGCTGATAGAGTAAATAAAATATCTTTAAAGGTTAAAAATGAAAATAATAAAGATTATTATACGAATGAACATATTTTAGTATGTTTATCATCATCGCCATCAAATTCTAAGATTATTCGTACAGCGGCAAGAATGGCAAATGCTTTTAAAGCTCAATTTACAGCTTTATTTGTGCAGACATCAAGTTTTGAAAAAACTTCATTAGAAAATAAAAAAAGATTGAAGGAAAATATTCATTTAGCAGAGCAATTAGGCGCTAAGATTGAAATGGTAGTAGGAGAAGATATACCGTTTCAAATAGCAGAATTTGCAAGACTTGCTGGTGTATCAAAATTAGTCATAGGAAGAAGTACTGCTAGAAATGGATTTATGCGTTTAATGCGTAAATCTTTTACCGATAAATTAATTGAACAATTACCGAATTTAGATATACATGTAATTCCAGATAATAAAGCTTTATTTTATAAAAATTTTTGGAAGAAATCAGTAAATGAAAGAGAGATATGTAATACATCAGATATTATAACTATATTAGTTATTTTAATAATAACTAGTATGATTGGTATGTTATTTTATTCGATGAATTTAGGCGAAGCTAATATCATGACAGTATATATCTTAGGTGTATTAATTGCTGCCTTAAAAACATCTAAGAGATTATATAGTGTAGTATTATCCGTTTTGAATGTATTAGCATTTGATTTTTTATTTATTGAACCTAGATATACTTTTACGGCATATGACCCAGTATATATTATTACGTTCTCTGTAATGTTTGTATCAGCTTTTGTTACAGGAGGTCTTACTAATAAAATAAAAAAACAAGCTATACAGTCTGCTAAATTAGCTTATCGAACTAAAATATTATTAGAGACAAATCAATTATTCCAACAAGCAGGCAGTGATGCAGCTATAGCAACAGTTACATCTCATCAACTTTTAAAATTGTTAAACAAAACAATAGTGTATTATAGTGCGGATAAAAAAGGCTTATTGCCACCTGTTGTTTATAATGTAAAAAATGATGTTCATACAGAACAATTGATAAATAGTAATGAAAGAGCTGTAGCACAATGGGTTTATAAAAATAATAAACGAGCAGGTGTAAAAACAGGTACATTAAATAATGCTAAATGTCAGTATTTGGCAATTCGTTCTAAAGATAATGTATATGGTGTTGTAGGTATAGCTATTAATAATGAGGATTTAGATGTATTTGAAAATAATTTGGTCTTATCTATTTTAGGTGAATGTGCATTAGCTTTAGAAAAAGAAATCTACAGTAAAAAGCGTCAAGAAATTTATTTACAGGCAAAAAATGAACAGCTTAGGTCAAATTTGTTGCGTTCAATTTCACATGATTTAAGAACACCACTTACAAGTATTTCTGGTAATGCTGACTTTTTATTGAGTAATAGCGCTAAAATAGATGATGTTAAACGACAGGAATTATATAATAATATTTATGATGATTCAATGTGGTTGATTAATTTAGTAGAGAATATTTTATTTATTACGCGTATAGAAAATAAGACGATGAAGATTAATTTACAAACTGAGTTATTAGACGATATTATAAATGAAGCTTTAAAGCATTTATATCGTCGAGGAAAAAATCATCATATAGTTTTTAAAGAAATAAAAGATATAATGATGGTGAAAGTTGACGCACGTTTATTAGTACAAGTATTTATAAATATAATAGATAATGCCATAAAATATACTCCAAAAGGTTCAACTATTATTATTAGTGCAAAAATAAAAAGTGATAAAATTGAAGTTTCTATCGCAGATAATGGTCAAGGCATTAGTGATGAAGCAAAAGATAAGCTTTTTGAAATGTTTTATACAGTAAATTCTACTGTAGCTGATAGTAGAAGAGGAATTGGTATAGGTCTTAGTTTGTGTAAATCTATTATTATAGCACATGGTGGAGAGATAAAAGTAAGAGATAATAAACCACAAGGAACAGTTTTTATATTTACGTTACCAAAAGAGGAGATAAATTTTAATGAATAAGCCAATGATATTAATTGTTGAAGATGATGCAGCAGTTAGAAATTTAATATCTACTACATTAAAAATGAAAAATTATAAATTTCACGTAGCAACTACAGGCTCACAGGCTTTATTAGAAGCAGTATCAAATCAACCAGATATTATGCTATTGGATTTGGGGCTTCCTGATATGGATGGGGTAGAAATTATAACAAAAGTTCGTTCGTGGTCAAATATGCCAATTATTGTAATTAGTGCTAGATGTGAAGATAGAGATAAAATTGAAGCTTTAGATGCTGGGGCAGATGATTATATAACAAAGCCTTTTTCTGTAGAAGAATTTTTAGCTAGACTTAGAGTTACTATTCGCAGGATAAATTATGTACAAACTCCGCATAAGGAAAATAGTATATTTGTTAATGGAGAGTTAAAGATAGATTATGTATCTGGTTGTGCATATTGTAGAGGTAAAGAATTACATTTAACACCGATTGAATATAAATTATTATGTTTATTGGCTAAAAATATAGGCAAAGTATTAACGCATACTTATATAACACGAGAAGTATGGGGTAATGCTTGGGATAATAATGTGGCTTCTTTGCGTGTATTTATGGCTACATTGCGTAAGAAAATAGAAATAGATACAGCTAATCCAGAATATATTCAAACACATATAGGGATTGGCTATCGTATGTTAAAGATTGATTGATAATATAATTATTGATAGTAGTTGTATAAAAAATATTTAATATTATAAATTTAAAATTATATAGAAAAACCTCTAGAATTTTAGATAAATATTCTAGAGGTTTTTATTTTGTTGTTAATTTTTATTAGAATATTTTATTAAATTACTGTATAAAAAATTTCTAATTTATGAAATACAATATAAAAAAACAATATTTTATATAAAAATTAATATAAAAGTGATAAAAATAACAAAAATACAAATATTGAAAAAACTAATATGAATTACAATAAATATATAGTTATACATAGACAAATGAGGAGGTCTAATTATGAAACATTTATTATTAAAGTACGGGTTTACACCAGCTACATTTTTCCAATTAATTCTTATAACGATAAATGCTCAATTATTATATGCATTTTGGGATATAAGAAATTCGGTTCCAGGGGGATTTCCAGCAGCATTAGGCGTAACAGATCAAGAAGCAGGATATTTATATTCTATGCAGGGCTTAGTTATTTTAGTTGGTACAATTGCTCTAGGCTGGGTTGGAGACAGATTTTCTATACGTAATATAATGTTATTATCATCATTAGGAGTAGGATGTATTTCATTATTTATTACTTTGTTTTCACCAGGACTTAGTATGCCAGTATTACTAGCTTGTTTCTTTTCAATGTTGTTCTTTTCAGAAGTTTTATTTAAACCAGCAAATTTTAAAGCTTTACGTTCGTCAACAAGTGAAGAGCATCAGGGATTAGTATTTGGACTATTTGAATTTGGTCGTGGGGTATTAGCTTTTCTTATTTCATTACTTTGGGCAGGTATGTTGTATTATCAAGTTGCTCCAAAAACTATGATGCTTGCATCATGTGTTATTGTACTTTTGACAGGTCTTGCAGTTTATTTTGTTGTTCCTAAAGATGTAAAAGTTGGTGATGAGGACACTCATGTAGAAAGTAGTATGGAAGCAATAAAAGGTATTGGATATGTTGCAAAATTGCCAGTAGTATGGATTGCAGGTTTAAATGTTTTTTGTATATATGGAACATTTGTAGCAGCTGGCACTTATTTTGCAAGATTTTTACAAGCTGGTTATGGAACATCAGCTGTAGCTGCTGCTGTATTTGCTAGTATTGTAATTGGTTTAAGAATGTTACCATTAGTATCATCTATTCTTGTTGAAAAAGTTTTTGAATCTACAGCTCATTTTATGAGAACTTTACAAATTATTTTAGTAATTTTACTTTCAGCTATTGCATTTATATTCTTTACTAATCATCCAGATATCGCTTTATATAGCCAAGGATATCTTCCAGATCAAGCTCCAGAAGGATTAATTTCATCAGGAATGTTTACATTATTAATGGTTTTAATGTTATGTGCATCAGCTTGTTGTTTTATGATTCGTGGTGTATATTATGCTCCAATTGGTGAATTAGGAGTTGCAAAAAAACATTCATCCGCAGCAATGTCATTTGCAATTACATTAGGATATTTACCAGCATTACTTGCTCCAATAATCCTGGGAGGTTTAGTACAGTCACCTGAAAAAGATGCAGCTGGACATATTATTCGTTCTTATTTGACAGATACACATGTATTAGCTATGGCTTTTGTTGGATTAGCTGTTTTAGCTTTAGTTGCTGTATGTATGTCTCATATGCTTGTTAAACTTAGAGCAAAATTAATTAAAGAAAATAAAATTGAAGGATAATATGCATTGAATTGAGGAATAATTATGAAAAAATATAATTTATCAAATTGGATGAGTATGATTTCTGATGATACATCTATTTGTGATTTATTAATACCAGGTACCCATGATACTATGACTGCGACTTGTGATCAAAGATATTATAAAACACAGAATCTTTCATTAGATGAACAATTACAATGTGGTGTTCGATTTTTTGATATGCGAATTAGACGTGAAATGATTGCAGCACATCGTGAATGGCATAGTAATATTACAATGAATGAGATTATGAGTACGTTAAAAGATTTTTTAGAAAAATATCCTTCAGAAGTAATTATTATGCGAGTTCAAAATGCAAATGAATTAAAAGATGACTATCCAGAATATGGAATAGCATTAAAAAATGAGCTTGTAAAATTTATGCCATTATTTTATAAATGGGATAGTAGAGCAACAATATTTCCTAATTTAGGATTAGTGCGTGGTAAAATTATTGCATTAGAATGTAGTCCTATTGAATATAAATTTTATGAATTTGATAATAAGATTTGGGCTCAAACTTGGCATGACAATAAATTTATAGATTTACAAGATTTATGGGATGGACCGAGTATTGAGGATAAGAAACAAGCAATAAAAAATAATTTTACAGCTAAAATATCAAATAAATTATTTTTAAATCATATTAGTGCTACTAATGGTGATTTAGGATATCCAGATAGTTATGCTAATATATTAAATTCTTATTTTTTATCTCTATGCAATGAAACTGAATATAAAAATGGTGTACAAATAATGGATTTTATAGATGAAAAATTATCTAAACAATGCGTAGATAGTAATTTTCAGTTATAATAAGTTTATTAATATTAATAAAAATTTTGTATAAGAGGTTTTATTATGAATATAGTAGCAGATTTGCATACTCATACCTTAGCTTGTGGGCATGCTTATAGTACACTTACAGAAGTAATACAAGAAGCAAGTGATAAGGGATTAAAAGCTGTTGGTCTAACAGAGCATGGTCCTGGATATCCTGGAAGTGTAAAATGGGCATATTTCAATACTTATAGAGATATACCAAGAACATTTAAAGATACAAAGATTTTATGTGGAGCAGAAGTTAATATTATGGATACTTCTGGAACAATAGATTTCACATTAGATCAATTAAAGAAGTTAGATATAGTAATAGTATCTTGCCATAAAGAATGTATTGTTCCTGGTGCTGATTTAAATGAAATGATGAATGTGTGGGAAAAAATAATGCAGATACCAACAGTAGATATAATTGGACATCCGGATAATCCAATTTATCCAGTAAATGCAGATTTATTAGCACAAATGGCAGCTTATTATAATAAAGCTATAGAAATTAATAATTCATCTCCTTTAGCACGTCCTGGAAGTGAAGATTTATGTAAACAAATAATTATGGCAGCTAAGAAACATAACACATATATTAGTATTGGATCAGATGCTCATTATCATAAAAAAATTGGTCAATTTGATTATGCACAAGATTTAATATCTAAGTATGATATTCCAGAAGATTTAATAATTAATACATCTTTATTTAAAATTGAAGAATTTTTAAATTCACATCGTTAAACCCCTTTAATAATTTATTTTATAACAAATATAGAAAAGACCAATTACGATATTAATATAATCGAATTGGTTTTTTTCTATACATATAATTGAAAATTAATATCATTACCAATTTTTTCGATATTGTCCTGGAGTAATACCAATAGCTTTTTTGAAAGTAGTTTGAAAATAATTAGAGTTATTAAATCCACAACGAAAAGAGATTTCTGTAATTGTTAATTTTGTGGATATTAGAAGCATTTGTGCTTCGGAAATTCTTCGTTTATTAATATATTGCATAGGAGAAATTCCCATATAGTTTTTAAAACAATGAGATAAATAAAATTTGTTTAAATGTAGATTTTTAGCTATGATTTCTAGATTAATGTCTTCAAGGTAATGGGCGTCTAAATAATATTTTATACGTTCTGAAACAGTATTTTCATTTTTTTCTGATTTATTGGCATTTTTGCATAAATTATGAATTATTGTGATTAAAGAAGTTAAAAGAGTTGTTTGGGGGTTGTTTATTAGATAGTCTTTATTGTGAATCATTGCTAAATTTCGGCATAATAAAAAATAAGGTTGAAGATCTTTAAATGGTGAGTTTATAGAAATTATGGGGGATACGGTTAGGGGAATTAAATAATTTGGTGCTAGCCCTTGAATTTGTAAATTATTAATTCCTAATACAATTGCTGATAAAGTTTTAGATGATTCTGATATGCGATGTATTTGTTGTGGATTAATGACAAGTGTATCTCCAGGAGTTAATCGGTAATGTTTTTGATTTATTTCGTAAATGACGCATCCTTTAATTATATGAATAATTTCCAAAAATTGGCTATGTGAATGTTTTATAGATAAATTTTGGTGATATTCATTTATATCTTGAACATAAGCTAGACGAGGTACAATATTATTTTTAAATAGATTTTGTGAATGTTGACTTGTTGAAAATTTATATTCTAGCATCACAATACTCCTAATAGCAATATTTATTATGAATTATCATTATTTTATCATAGAATAAACAAGATATCTAATATAGTAATCGTTAATTTTGTGTGATTTATTAGTTAGATAAGGTTGAGTTATAATCTAATTTATATATAATAAAGCAAAAATTTATAGTATAATGTAATTATCACTAATTGAAGAAGAACATAGGAGTTTGCCATGGGAAAAATTATAATTGAACCATATTTATTAGCACTACAAGAAAATAGCGTAGTCATTGCTTGGGAAGTGAATCAAAATTCTAATTATAGCTTAAAATATAAAAAAATAGGGGCGAAAACATATAAAACTGCAAAATTACAACAATTATGTATAGATAATGGAAATAGCAATATATTATACTTTGCCCAATTAATAAAATTAGAAATAAATAATATGTATCAATATAATATTTATGAAGGAAAAACAATAATTCATAAAAATACATTTTCTACAGCAAAAAATAGTGAAAAATTAAAAATTCTTACTGTAGGCGATACACATTCTTTTGAATTACATGAAGATATACAAAAAAGTATAGAAAAACATCAACCTAATTTTATTCTTCATAGTGGAGATATATCTTTTGCGACAGGCGATCAGCGTGAACAATATGAAAAAAATTGGTTCAAATTAATATCCCAATCATTACAGCAATTTCCTGTTTATTACACACCAGGAAATCATGATAATGGCAAATATTTTGATTATTATTTTATTAAACCAATTCAAAATTATGTAAATCATGCTAGACGAGGCAACTCTTATTCAATAAATTTTAATAATACACATTTTGTATTCGTAGATAGTAATCCTTGGGGTTTATATGAAATGAATGCAATTAATTCAGATGCACAAGTTGATGATACAATACAAGAATTTATTGATACGACTATGGAATGGTTGGAAGTAGATTTGCAATCAGAAATAGCACAGAATAGTAAATGGAAAATATTGATATTACATCATCCTTATACTGATGTATTAAATAACAAATATATTTCTAGTATAGTTGATAAATATGGCATTGACTTAATTATATCTGGACATATACATTATTATACAAAAGCAATAACATCAAATAAAAATAACCAACAATCGATATATGTATCTCAAGGAACTTTACAGAAATATTATGCGGAAATTGAGCATATAACAGATAAACGACTTTTGGAAGAATTTCCAGAAGTAGTTTCTATTGGCAAAAATAATTTTGGATTATTATATATAGATAAGGATATAATTCAATATGATATTTATGGATATAATGAATTAGGAGAGGAAAAATTAATAGATACAATAAAAATATCTCATGATTTAAAAGAACTTGAAATTAGTAATGTTTTAGTAGAACATGTAGATAATATTGGCACATTAAAAATATCTGGAGAAATTTATAATCCTAATTTATCAGTAGCTAAAGCTCAATTTGATTTATATGATAATGGTGAAAAGAAAAATATTGCATTATTTGGTTTATATTCATTACGTCATAATATATTACTTGATCCACATGCTAGAAGTAGTTTTATTGCATATTATATTGCAAGTAAGGCAGGAGAACATTTAATTGAAATTGCTAACAAAGAGTTTAATTGTATAGTTTTTGAACATGCTCAAGTAGAATATATGAATTTTAGATGTAAAAAATTAGTTATGCAACAAGGTGTATATATACATGCATCTATTGATATAAAGAATAATATAGATAGAGAAATATATACTAATATACCATTATTTGTTAATCAACATATGATAGAAACAAAAAATATATTTCTTAATCCATATCAACAGTATAATATAGAATTTATATATAAAGTAAAAGAAACTGGAAAATATCATATAAGTATTGGTTCTACAAATTCTAAAGTAGTAACAATATATGGTAGTATAAAATTAATACCACATGTTAAAAATATGTCTGGAAATCGTCATTATGGATTAATACATGGATGTCCACGTTTAGAAAAATATAAAAATAATTATCAACTTTGCTTAGATAATGATACAGATTATATTGAAATTCCTGCTGCTAAAGATTTAATAGCTAACAAAGGTTTTACAACTATAGTTTCAGCAAATATACAACGATTAGCTAATGAAAATGAAATGGGACATAATCCGTTGATGGTTCGAGGAAAATCTGTAGGTTGGGGAGCAACTTATTTGTTTAGAATGGTTGTAGAACGAAGCGGTATTCTAAGATGGGGAATTTGTCATGATATTACTGAAAAAAATTGGCGAGGCGGAAAAATAAAATTGCATAAAATGGCTAGATATGCACTGTCTTTTGATAAAGAGCATGGTGGAGCCTCTTATGTAGATGGAATTCCAGTAGCATATGTAGAAGGTATTTCAAAGGAATCAATATTGCGTCAATGGGATGATCAACCTATATTTATAGGTTATTCTTATATTGGTCATATTATACCAGAATTAGGTAGACCAAAATATTATACTCATTTGAATGCTAAGATATCAGAAGTTAAATTTTATTTAGATTCATTAACAGAAATGGAATTAAAATCTAAATCAGAAAAGAAAGATATATCTACAAAGCGTCTTGCTATTGACTATGATTTTTCTGAAATATTAACGATTGGTAGTCATACAACTGAATGGAAGTATTTGGAAGGTAAATGTAATAATTTGAAATGTAATAAGAAAACATTGCAATTTCAACAATTAATGGTAAACGCAAATATTCCACTTAATGCTTCTATTGTATTAACAATTGAAGTTTCAGATAATATGGTACATTTAATAGATAAGAAAAAGGTGATTTTAAAAGATGGTGTAAATTATATTGATTTATCAGATATAATTCCAGCAAAACATATTAGATTAAATGCCAAATTTGCTGGTATTATAAATGAGCAAGGAACTTTTGCACCAGAAATTTTTGAATATAATGTTTCTGTAACAGATGGAACGTATTTTAGTTATTTTTATTGGGGAACTTATGCAGATTGGGCAAGAGGTAAATTTACGGGAGCTGTTCATATACCACCAGAAGATAGGTTAGCACAGTATCCAGAGTATACAGATATTATTCATGGATAATTTATGTGTTTACGATAAGTAATAGAAGAATCCTTTAGAAATATATTTATATAATTCTAAAGGATTTTTTATTTTTATCGGCAAAATAAAATTGAAAAATAATTGATATTTTTAGTTAATAACTTGCTGATAAAGGCAAAAAGTTTAGAATGAAATTGTTTTTAGTATAAAATATGTAAAGAAGTAAAGGATATGGCATAAAGTCATATCCTTTTTTTATTAATTTTTTAGTTAAATAGATAGTGTATAATAAAATAATATATTGATATATTTGAGAAGGGTTTATTTTATGTTGAATAAGACTATAAATTATTATGATATTAATGCTAAAGAATTCGTTGAGGGAACTTTGAATGTGGATTTTAAGGCTACTCAAGATAAGTTTATAAATAAATTGCCAGCTAAAGGTTATATTTTAGATTTTGGCTGTGGTTCTGGTAGAGATACGAAGTATTTTTTAGCTAAAGATTTTAATGTAGATGCAATAGATGGCTCGATAGAACTTTGCAAAATCGCTAGTGAATATACAAATATAAAAGTTCGTCATATGTATTTTAATGAATTATCTATAGTAAATAAATATGATGGCATATGGGCTTGTTCTTCTATATTGCATTTATCTTTAGATGATTTAGTTGATGTTTTTAAGAGAATGAGTCAGGCTCTAAAAGATGAAGGCATAATCTATACATCATTTAAATATGGAGATTTTTCTGGCGAGCGAAATGGCAGATATTTCACAGATATGACAGAAGATAGCTTTGCTAAATTGATTGTCAATGTAGACAATCTGAAAGTAGAAGAACAATGGATAACAGCAGATGTAAGACCACAGCGAGGAAATGAAAAATGGCTCAATCTAATCTTAAGGAAGAAATAATAGATTTTACAAATGTTTTAACTGGTGGGCAGACAAAATCTAAGCAATTATATTTTCAATTAAAAAACAGTATAGATAAGGCTAAAAGAATAGATATCATTGTTTCATTTTTGATGGAGTCAGGAGTGCGTTTACTTCTAAAAGATTTGAAACAAGCAGTAGCTAAGAAAATACCGATAAGGATTTTGACAGGAAACTATTTAAATATAACACAGCCATCAGCATTGTACTTAATAAAACAAGAATTAAATAATCAAGTAGATTTAAGATTTTATGATGATAATACACATTCATTTCACCCCAAAGCTTATTTCTTTCATTATGATGACTATAGTGAAATATATATAGGTTCATCAAATATATCAAGAAGTACTTTAACTACAGGTATTGAATGGAATTATAGATTTAATAATTTACTGGATAAAGATAGTTTTCAACAGTTTTTCATAACTTTTGAGGATTTATTTTATAATCATGCTATTGTTATCACTGATGAAGAATTATATAGATATGCTAAATACTGGCGAAAACCAGCAATAATTAAAGATTTAGAACAATATAAAACAGAAAATAAAAATATCACACCATTAATTCAGCCAAGAGGGGTACAGATAGAAGCTTTATACGCTTTGAATAACAGCAGAAATGAAGGAGCGACAAAAGCTTTAATTCATGCAGCCACAGGCATTGGCAAAACATATTTATCAGCATTCGACTCAGCTAATTATAAAAGAATATTATTTGTAGCACACAGAGAAGAAATTTTATATCAAGCAGTAGAAGCTTTTAAAAATGTCCGTAAATCTGAAGATTATGGTCTTTTTTATGGAAGACAAAAAGATAAAGATAAATCCATGATTTTTGCTTCTGTTATGACATTGGCTAAAGATGAATACTTAAATGAAGCATATTTTCCTAAAGATTATTTTGAATACATCATCATAGATGAATTTCATCATGCAGTTACTACTCAATATAAAAAAATAGTGAATTATTTCAAACCAAAATTTCTTTTAGGTTTAACTGCCACCCCTGAGCGATTAGATGGGAAAAATATATATGAATTATGTGATTATAATGTGCCTTATGAAATAACTTTAAAAGAAGCGATAAATAAAGGAATATTAGTGCCTTTTCATTATTATGGTATATATGACGAAACAGATTATTCACATTTGCATTTAGTGAAAGGTCGATATAATGAAGAAGAACTCACGAATATTTATCAAGCTAATACAAAAAGATTTGAATTGATTTATAAATATTATCAAAAATATGCTTCAAAGCAAGCTTTAGCTTTTTGCTGTTCTAAACAACATGCAGAAATGATGGCGAAAGACTTCAATAAACGAGGTATTGCTTCGGTGGCGGTCTACAGTGAAGGCAGTGGCGCGTATGCTATGGAGCGAAAAGAAGCTATAAATAAATTGAAACAAGGGCAGATAAAAGTCATTTTTTCTGTAGATATGTTTAATGAAGGTGTGGATATTCCTTCTGTAGATATGGTCATGTTTTTGCGACCTACTCAATCGCCGATTATTTTCTTGCAACAATTAGGTAGAGGACTTCGCACTTATCAAGGAAAAAAATATTTAAATGTATTGGATTTTATCGGTAATTATGTAAAAGCAGGCAAATTTATTTCGCTATTGGCTGAAAGTACAACAGAAGGCAAAAGAACTTATGTATATCAAGAAAAAGATTTACCTGACGATTGTATCCTTGATTTCGATATGCAATTAATAGATTTATTTAAACAAATGGATATGAAAACTTTAACCATGAAAGAAAAAATAAATAATGAATATTTTCGTATCAAGGAATTGTTAGAGCAAAGACCAACAAGAGTGGAGTTATTCACTTATATGGAAGATAGTATTTATCAATACTGTATGAGCCATGCAAAAGAAAATCCATTCAGACATTATTTAGATTTCTTAAATGATTTAAATGAGTTGTCTGATGATGAAAAAGCAGTATATAAAACTATTGGCAGAGATTTTATCAATTTGATAGAAACGACAGATATGCAAAAAGTATATAAGATGCCGATATTGTATGCTTTTTATAGTCAAGGAAATATAAAATCAGCGATAACAGATGAAGATGTTTTATCTACATGGAAAGAGTTTTTTAATAAAAATAAAAACTGGAAAGATTTTGCAAGTGATATGACTTATGATAAATACTTAAAGATAACGGATAAACAACATCTAGCAAAAGCAAAAACCATGCCGATAAAATATCTAAAAGTTTCAGGGAAAGGCTTCTTTGTAGAAAAAGAAGGATTTGTATTAGCTTTAAATGAAAATCTGAAAGAGATTATAAAAAATAAAGCTTTTGTAGATAATATGAGAGATGTTTTAGAGTATAGAACGATAGAGTATTATAGAAGAAGATATAATACTAGAATGAATTTTCTGTTATAGTTATACAAGAAAATATAACATTCATGTAGATAAAAATAGTTATATTCAATAAAACAACATATATGTATATATTTATATAATAACACTTGACTGTATGATTGAAGTAATATATACTATAACAATGGAGGTAAAGTTATGGAAAGAGCAATATTAAAGAGTATATCAGCTGAAAATTTTGCTTCATTTGCGGAGAAAATAGTATTTTCATGTATAGCTGATGAAAGTAAAAAAGAACATAAGATGAATACTTTTAAAATAGGAGATAATATAATAAATAAAGTTTCCTATATATATGGTGCAAATGGTTCTGGAAAAACATTTTTTTGCAAAGTTTTTAGAGAAATACAACGAATGGTAGTTTTATCACCATTATTTATGATGAAAAAGTTACCTATAAAAGATTTATTTCCAAGTGAAGATTTGTTAAAACCAATGCCTAAATTTGCATTTGATATTGCTTATAAAGATTTACCTACAACATTAGGCATTGATATAATTATTGATGAAATTACGTATCATTATGAGTTTTCAGTTTTTAATCAAATGGTTGTTTATGAGTTATTAACGAAGAAATATCGTAGGACTGAAAAAATTTTAGAAAGAACATCACCATCTTTTGAAGATATAATTTTAAAATCAGAACTTAAGTCTTTTGAAGATAATAAACATGTTGTAAAAAAAGAAGCATTGTGTTTAGCAATGGCTGCTATGTTAAATAATGACTTAGCAGATACAATAGTAAATGCTATAAAAGAAATTAATGTAGTAAATATGACATATCCCCGATTAGATCCTACTGAAATAGAAGCATTTTCGGAGGAACGCATAAAAAAATACGTAAAAGTATTAAAAAAAGCAGATCCTACTATTCGAGAAATGCATATAAACTATAAAGAAGAAGAGGTGGCAAGACAAAAAATAGAATCTGATGATTTTGAAAATAGAGAAATCATACAGAAAAAGACAACAGTAGGAGTAAAAACAGAACATGCATTATATGATCATGGATTAGAAATTGAATCAGGAACAGATCAAATTGAATTTTTCAAAGATGAATCGTTAGGAACAATAAAGTTATTTACAGCATTACCATATCTTTTT
Organism: Megamonas rupellensis DSM 19944; assembly: GCF_000378365.1. Classification (NCBI taxonomy): domain Bacteria; kingdom Bacillati; phylum Bacillota; class Negativicutes; order Selenomonadales; family Selenomonadaceae; genus Megamonas; species Megamonas funiformis. The sequence goes on from NZ_KB899592.1 coordinate 20,268, forward strand.
GATATTTTAGAAAAAGGTGGGGTATTAGTCTTAGATGAAATAGAAAATGGATTGCATTTATCGTTGGTAAAAGAAATAATTTCTTTATTTATAAATGAGAAAACTAATCCACATAATGCTCAATTAATATGTACGACACATCAACCTTTGTTAGTTAGCAATGACGTAAAAAAAGATCAAGTATGGGTTATTAGTAAAGATAAATTTGGGAAAAGTTTTTTAAAACGACTAAGTGATAAAAATTTCTCAAGAGCAAAAGTAAATCTTACTAATAAAATTTTAGAAGGTGCCTTAGGTTGTAATCCTGAAAAATTTTTTTAAAATATACTAATTAAAACATACTAAATAGAAAAAAACACTGAGTTTTTGTACTCAGTGTTATGAAAAGAAAAAACAATTTTACCAAATATTATTCTACCACAAAGTAGGAAAAAATAAAATATAATAAAGAACCTTTTCATCAGATTTGTCTATATTTTAAAATATATAATCTGTTTTTCTTTCTAGTATGTATATTTTATGAAAGGACAGATGCCAAATGCATTTAAGTGATTATATTAAATTAAACTGTAAAGGTCATGAAAATTTTGAGTTTGTAGATGTTAATTTAAATACAGATAATTGTATTTTTATTGATCCTGCTTTAATCGAAAGAGCAGATGATGAATGGTGCATTAATGCAAATAAATATATACAGAATTTTTTTGATTGTTTATTTGTAGCATTAAAAAATAATCATATTAATGGCTTATTAGATCATGCTCATGAACAAAATGCGACTAAATTAGGATATGGAAATGGTAATAATGGAAAAGGTAAAACAGCAAATGGTTTGGAAGTATCTCTTCAAGACTTAAAGACATTAGTGCATGAAATACCAACTATTAGTAAAGGAGAAGATATTTCTATTTTTATAAGAAATTTTGCCGAAGATGGAATGTCAGATCTTCTTACAAATATTTTGCATGAACAATTGAATGAATTTACAGCTCAACAAATGAAGAAATTAGATATTGTTTCTAATGGAGAGAAGACATTTTGGACTTGGGATATTATAAATAGTAAATGGCATCAAATAACAAGAAAAAGTTGGTTTTATGAGGGAAAAGAATTGTTGATGGTTCCAAAATGGATTGTTAGAAAAAATTATCTTTTTAATGTTAAGCAATATTTATATACAGTTATAGCTGAAAGAATAAAAAACGATAATGACTGGCAAGACATGACGAAAAAAGATGTTATAGAAAATATATCTAAAAATCATGAGGATAAACATTGGAAATATGCAACAGCAATACAATACACTAAAAAATATCCAGAAGCTTTAAAAGAATATCATAAAAAAATTCCGATGTCATATAATCGAAAAAGGAATTTAATAACTGATAAAAATTTGGATTTGATAATTTATGGTGATAAATTGTAGTAGATTTTAATTATGGTAAAGTATGCTAGAAATAAAGAGGATAGACATAAATATATGTTTATCCTCTCTTTGTTATATGTAAGTATTTTGGTAGAATTATGTTTGTATGCCATGGCAATGTTGGTCATTCAACTATGGCTGAATTTGTGATGAAAGATTTGGTGCAAAAAGAGGGTTTAGCTGATAAATTTATAATCAATTCTTCAGCTACAAGTCGTGAGAAAATTGGATGTGATACTCACTATGGCACAAAAGAAAAATTGCGTGAAAAGGGCATACCTTATACAAAAAGAAAAGCCGTTCAAATATATAATTGGTAAATATACTAAACATAGTGTATAGTAGAAGGATTAAAAACAGAATGAATTTTTAAATATAGGAGTAGAGATAATGGAAGATAGTTTTCATATGGAAATACCTATACCACCAGATAATAAAGGATTTATTCTCTTAAAATGTGCTTATTGTGGTGAGCTTTTTAAAATAAAAGTTGAAGATTTAAATGATGATGGAATTTTAAATATATATTGTCCTAGTTGTGGTTTGATAAGTGAACAGTATTTTACTAATGAAGTTTTAGAATTGGCACAAATAAAGATAAAAAATAAAGCTATAGAGATAGTAAATGAACAATTAAATAACATTGAAAAACAGTTTAAAAATAGTTTTATAAAATTTAAGAGAAAAAAAATTAAATATGAAGTAGAGCCTGTGATATATTCTAGCATTGAAGCTATGGAAGAAGTTAATTTTCTTTGTTTTAAACGTAAAGTAAAAATAAAACCATTATTAAAAGTAACAGGGTGCTATTGTCCTTTTTGTGGGGTAAAAGAATATGGAATTAAATAGAATTGAATTAAAAAAAATAATGTATGATTTTAATAGTGTATCTAATAGATTAATGCAGGCAAATATAGACGATTATATTAGTGTTCTTTTAAAGTTTATTAGATATATAGAAAATGATGAGATTATTTGGGGATATATTAATAGTTGTGGAAAATGTACTCAAAATATGGAAAAAGAATTTAAAGAAGTGTCTGAATCGTTTGGGAGCGGTATATTTTCTCTTGGAGATACAGATGATGAAGAAGTAAGAAATATTTATGCAATATTAAAATATCTTGTAGAACATAAAGGAATACTATGTTCAATCATTATGGGGTATGATAGTTCTAGAAAATATCAAGATATGCTTAGAAGTTTTAATAAGCGAGTAACGTATGTTTTAATTATTCATATTGAAAGTTATCTTACTAAAATCGGGATTGATATGGGAGTAGATGAAACAGTGAAATATAATATTAGTGTTCAAACTGGACAAGTTAATATTGCAGAAAATAATTCAAGTATTACAGCAACAAGTTCAATCAGAATGAATAATGACCAAATAGATAGATTAATAGAGAAAATAAAAGATATTTCTAAAAATATGCCAAAAGAGGAGAAAGAACTTATTAATGGTCATTTAAATACAATAAAATCAGAAATGGAAAAACAAACTCCTGAGAAGAGTTTATTAAAAACTACTATAAGTACATTAAAATATATAAAAAGTGGAACAGAATTTCTTGAAACAGTAAAAGAATTAGAAGAATTAATAAGATCAGTAATAGGATATTAATAAATGTAAAAAAAATATTTTGATATATAGTGAGATTTGAAAAATAAAATAAAAAAATTACCCTTGTAATATTTTAATATTACAAGGGTAATTTGCTTTATGATGAGATAGAAATACTTGCTAATGCCATTTTGATTATACAGAATTTTGAGTACATGCTATAATGAAAAAAATAATCAATTAGAGGAGGAGTATTATGGTTACATATTTTGAATTAAAACATTATATCGGAAGAATTTTTGGACAAAAAGATTTAGAAGATAACGATGATGATATATATGTTAATTTATCAGAGAGAGAAAATCTTTCTGATGAAAATACAAATATATGTATAATTTCAAATACTGAACTTAAAGCGTTATATGATAAGGTTTCAAATTTTTTGAATGATAATCTTGAATTTGTGACATTACAAAATTATGAAGTTGCAGTAAATATGGAGTATCCTTTTTTATATAGAAGTAATTATTCGATTGGAACTAATGATTCATTAAATGGTATAAAATATACTTTAAATTACCCGTCAATTGAATATTGTATATTTTTAATTATTAAAATAATTGATAACTATAAAATGAATAATAGAAAATCTATGCTTCCAATTAGATTACATCGATCAATAAATTATTGGAATCGTAGGTATAATAATCAAGAAGTAACTTTTCAAAATATATTACCTCAAATAATAAGTGGGTTATCATTAAAAATTGAAACTGATAAACCTACAAATTTATCTGATTTTAGAGATTATAAAACATCATTTTTTTTTCAATTTATGTATCGCTCAGGGTATGCTCTCGTTGAGTTTTTTGATATCAATGATATATTTCATTTGAATAGAAGTAGTCGAGGTCGAATTGATATTACACAGCTTAATACTCCACCGTTACGTAAATATTCTAGTGATGTGGTAGATTATTATAAACTTGCGTTATCTTCAAATGATCCATATATTGAATATCTTTCATTTTATCATATTATGGAATATTTTTATGATGAAGTTTTTAAAAAGAAGATGATTGAAGATTTGAGAGATAAGATTACTCATCCAGATTTTGTGTATAAAGATGATGATAAAATTTATCAAATTGCATTATTTGTTAAAAATCGTATGCAAATAGATGGTAGATCAGGATTAGGAAATGAACGTGAATCTTTAAAATATGTTTTATGCGAATATGCACCAATAAATGATTTAAAAGATAGAATTTCATTTATTGACTCTGATGCAATACAATACTATCAGAGTACAAAGGTTAGTTTTTGCAATGCACCTGTTATTCCTTGGAGCGATGCTCAAGGTGTATATACTCAACTTGCTAAAAGAATTTATTTTACCAAATGCGAGCGTAAAGCCCCTAAATTTATTTATGGGGATATAAGCTCGCTAAAAAACAATGATTCGATATCATTGTTTTTTATTGTATTATATTTTTAATAGTTATATAATACTTTTATGAAATATAAATCAAATAATAATATAGTATATTCTTGTAAATATCATGTAGTATTTTGTCCTAAATATCGTAGAAAAGTGTTGAACAATGGTGTTGATGAACGATTAAAGGAGTTGATTAATAATATTTGTCAGGAGCTTCACATCGATTTAATCGAGATGGAAGTAATGCCA
>NZ_KB899593.1:0-23588 GCF_000378365.1 Megamonas rupellensis DSM 19944
ATCTGTTTAAAAAGAATTTATTAGGTAATCTGCTATAAAAAGCAGATACCGCACATTCGTTTATGTTAGAAAACATATTGTGCATTGTTTAGTTTTCAAAGAACATTTCCTGCTGGCTTCAAAAGTCAGCTTGTATATCTTAACTCAAGAAGTTTATCTTGTCAAGAACTTTTTTTAATTTATTTTTTGTTTTTAACAATTTTCTTCTTTTGAGTTGCCCTCTCGTTGAGTGCTTAATTATTATATCTACTATAAATCACTTTGTCAACATCTTTTTTGTGATTTTTTTACATTTTTTAATAAAAATTTTATAAATCACTTATAAAATGTATCAAAATCCTTTATTTTTCAATAAAAATAAAGATGGCATACTAAATAAATAGTATGCCATCTCATATTGATATCTATTAACTTTACAGATTTTATTAAACTGTTGTAATACCTTGCTGACTAGCTTGCTCATGAAGTTTCGCTATTCTATCTTCAGTCAATGGATGTGTACTAAATAGATTTGCTATAGATTTTCCTTTGCCGGCTAAAGGATTAATAATAAACATATGAGAAGTTTCTGGTTTCGCATTTGGTATTTCTCCATATTTAGCATAATGCTCTATTTTTTCCAAGGCATTTGCTAAATAAAGCGGATTTCCACAAATACGGCCACCTTCAGCATCTGCATCATATTCTCGCGTACGGGAAATAGCCATCTGAATTACTGCAGCAGCAATAGGAGCTATAATAGCTGTTGCCATCAATACTAATGGATTAGAACCTTCTTCATCATCATTATTGCTACCAAAAATAGCTGCAAATTGAGCAATATTCGCTATCATAGAAATCACACCTGCAATAGAAGCTGCTATTGTTCCAATCAATGTATCACGATGTTTTACATGGGCAAGCTCATGGCTGATAACTCCTGCTAATTCTTCATAAGTAAGTGCTCGCATAATTCCTGTAGTTACAGCTACAGCTGCATGTTCTGGATTTCTACCTGTAGCAAAAGCATTTGGCTCATCAGCTTCGATAATAGCTACTCTTGGCATAGGAAGTTGTGCTCTTTCTGCCAATCTTTCTACTAAATCATATAGATTAGGTGCTTCTTCGCGTGTTATCACTCTAGCATTATATGCTCTTAAACACATAGTATCGCTATTCCAATAAGTATAGAAATTCAATCCTAAAGAGATAACAAACATAACCACAGCGCCTGTGCTGCCGCCAATTGCACCACCAATAGCAATCAATATACCTGTTAACGCCGCCATCAATAACGTCGTTTTTAACATATTCATAAATAATTTCCTCCTAAAGTTCTGTTAACAATTACAACTTTTATGATTTTTAAACCAACCAAAACTCAATATCATTAACACCAATACAACTTTAATAATCAAACTCCATTCCACTAAATAAACACCAATAACTCTATCCATTACCATCATTTCAGCAGCAGTATAAGCTAAAATACCGCCACCTACATAAACAAGACCTGGTAATTTTTTCATTATCATTAAAAATAATTGCGCACCACATAATACTATTGGCAAGCTAATCATCAAACCACAAATAATTAAACTCCATTTTCCTTCTGGAACCATATTAGCTACGCCTGCTAAAGATAATACATTATCTAAACTCATGATAAAATCTGCAATAATAATAGTTCTTACTGCAGCCATCAAAGTAGTCGGCTGTTTATCACCGGCTTTGTCATCACCATGGTCAGTCAACAATTTAACTGCTATATATAATAGAAGAATTCCTCCTATAAATTGTAAGTATGGTAAACCTAACAATTCTGTAGCAAATAAAGTTAATAATACTCTAATTATTACAGCTCCCATACAACCAATTATCATGGCTTTCAATTTCTGTTTATCAGGAAGTCTTTTACATGCCATAGCTATTAAAATAGCATTATCGCCACTTAAAATTAAATCCAATAACAAAATACTTCCTAGAGCTGCAAACCATGCCGCAGAAAACATGCCTTCCACTTATTCATCGCTTCTTTCTAAATTAATTTGTATCATATTGATGATATAAAAAAAGACCCTGCTTCCTAAAACATCAGCCTAGGAAACAAGGTCTTGCTTACATATTAAATGTCGATTGTACCGGAGATAAACTCGTATTGACGATATCAATCGTTCAGCTACTCCCCTTGCGAGTAAGTAATCATTACTAATAATATAGCATATTCAATATTTACCTGCAAGATATGATTTATCACTTTATAATCTAAATCAATTTTCTACTAATTTATTAGCAACTGCTTTTTCTTCTTTATCCATTTTTCCAGCTAAATAATTTGCTGCTAAAGAACCAGAAATATTATGCCATACACTAAAGATTGCTCCTGGTATAGCTGCTACTGCACCAAAGTGCATCATAGCAAGAGATGTTGCAAGCCCTGAATTTTGCATACCTACTTCAATAGAAATTGCTTTTGATTTAGCCATATCCATTTTTAAAGCTTTAGCAATAGCAAAACCTAAAGCATAACCTAACATATTGTGCAAAATAACTACAGCCATGATGAGCAAGCCAGTTTCCATTATTTTTTGTGCACTAACAGATACTACGCCACCTACGATTAAAACGATAGCAATTACAGAAATAAGTGGTAATAATTTTATAGCCTTGCGTACAAAATCGCCAAAAAATTTATTGATGATGATACCTAAAGCAATAGGTACTACTACTACTTGAATAATAGAAATCATCATTGCTTGTAAAGAAATATCAATCCATGCACCAGCGAGCCACCAACTGAGAATAGGTGTAACAATTGGCGCCAAAATTGTAGTTGTCATTGTCATAGATACGGATAATGCTACATCACCACGTGCTAAATAAGTCATAACATTTGAAGATGTTCCGCCTGGGCAAGTACCTACCAAAATTACACCAACTGCAAGTTCTGGTGGTAATTGAAATAATGTTGCTAAAACCCAAGCAAGTGCTGGCATAATAGTAAATTGAGCAAGTGCCCCAATAAATACATCTTTAGGACGTTTAAATACTAATTTAAAATCTTCAAAACGCAAAGTCATACCCATACCAAACATGACAATGCCTAATAAATATGTAACATATTTCGCCGACCAGGTAAAAGTCCATGGCATAAACAAAGCAATTGCAGCCACGATAATAACAAAAGCCGCCATATATTTCGATATAAAATTACTGATTGCTTCTAATGTCTTCATCTTAATCCCTCCATAAAAACTATAAGTCCACCATAAAAACTATATTATAAATGCATTTAAAATATGTAAAATAAAGTTTCATCTTATAAAATAAGATATTTAAGTATATATAATGTTTACACATTTACAAGTATTAGCTTATATGATACTCCAAAAATCAACTTCTGTCAAATAAAAAAGGTATTTAATGTCTATAAAAAGTCCATTAAATACCTTGAAATCTATCTATATTATGCTTATTTAACAAAAACTACATAATCATCTTTACGAGGAGCAGGTTTTGGTAAATCAACTGCTGGATATCCTAATACACAATGTCCAACACCGATATAATCACCTTCAATACCCCATTGTTTCAATAATGCTTTACCTTCTTCTGTAGCAAATTCTTCTTTTGCTCTATTAATCCAGCAAGAAGCAACACCTATACTATGAGCTGCAAGCATTAAATTTCCCATTACAAGTGAACCATCTTGAACAGCTGTAGTTCTTGTTGCATCAGCTAAAACTAAAATCACTGTAGGTGCTCCATAAAATGGGTCAGATGTTACTCCCATAATGTCAGCATTCCATTTAGATAATTTTGCAATTACTTCAGGATTTTGGATAACTACCATTTTCGGAGATTGCAATCCTTTACCCGTAGCTGCATATTTACCCGCTTCTAATATAGCTTGTAACTCTTCATCTTTTATTTGCTCAGCTTTAAATTTACGACAAGAACGTCTTTCAATCATAGCTTTTATAACTTCATTAGTCATTATATAACCCTCCTTATCTATGTTATTTTAGTTCCACAATTTTCTTTGAAAATCCTTTATATTTTAAATAATATCATTCTCTTTTTCCATGCAGATAATCAAAAACTTGTTTTATCATGATAAGTACAACAATTACAGCTATAAATTTTACAAATTCTTCTATGAGTTCTGGCACATTTAAAATATGAAATACTGCTCCTACTATCAATAATATACATAAAATCAAAAACTTCGCCATTAATGATTTTCTCATTTTATTCACTTCTTTTTCTATAATATGATTTAATAAACTCCATAAAAAAGCTACCTGTTTAATAACAGATAGCTTTTTATTTATCAGCTTATTCAGCTTTTGTTCTATACATTTTTATTTCTTCTGGATTATTTTTTAATGTCCAAATACCGCAAGGACAAACGCCTGCACAAATACCACAACCGATACATTTTTTAGCATCAGATACATATTCAAAGCTACCATCTAAATGTTGAATACGTGTAATTGCTTTTTCTGGACAAGATTGCATACAAGTTTCACAATCACGGCAAGTACCACAACTAATGCAACGATTTACATCATCTGCTGGTTCGCCAAGATTGCAATGATGACATTTATCAAAATAAGCTTTAGCTAAAGTATCTTTATTTACTTGTTGTTTTTCAGGGAAAGCTTCTACTTCTTTATTCATCACATAAGCATCTGCATAATAAGCTGCTTTTTGACCTGAACCGATAGCATCAGTTAAACGACCAGGTTTGATTACGTCCCCTGCTACAAATACTCCATCTAAAATAGAATTGTCTTTATTTGGTACAACCCAATCACGGAATTTTTTAATGCTATCATCTTGTGGTAAATAATCAAGAATAGGTGCTTCACCGATTGATACCATAACCATATCACCTGGAATGAAACGACCTTTATCATCATAGATACCTTCGTCAGTGATTTTTGTTGTCATAAATGGCCAAACTAATTTACCGCCACGGCTTTCAATATATTCAATTTCTTCATCAAAAGCTGCTGGTTTTTGTACGTCGATACAAGTAACAGTTTCTGCACCCATATCATAAGCACCACGAGCTGTATCCATGCCGGCATTACCGCAACCAATAACGATTACATGTTTACCAACTTTTGGATTATCACCGCGATTTACTGCTTTCAAGAATTGAAGACCCATGACGAGTTTTTCTTTACCTTCCCAGTTAAAGAAACGAGATTTATGACCACCTGTTGCTACAACAACAGCATCTGCATCATTTTTAATTTGAGCAAATTTATCAGCATCAACTTTGCATTCTGGTACAAATTTAACGCCCATATCTTCAATGCGTTTAAGTTCAGACTGTAATAATTCATGAGATAAACGAGCACGAGGAATAACTTGTTCAAGCTTACCGCCCATATGTTTATCATCATCATAAACAGTTACATCATGACCTTTACGAGCAAGTTGCCATGCAGCAGATAAACCAGCTACCCCACCACCGATAACGGCGATTTTTTTGCCAGTTTTAACTTTTGGTGCATCAACTTTTGTAAAAGCTGATAAATAGCCAAGTTGACCGATTTGTACAGCTTCATCAATGCCACCACGAGTACAGCCTTCCATACAAGGATTAGGGCAAACACTACCACAAACAGAACCTGGGAATGGTGTATATTCTAATACGAGTTTAATTGCGTCTTCTAATTTACCTTGACGAATTAAGTTATAGCGTTTTTGAGTTGGTATATTTGATGGACAACTAAATTCACAAGGAGCTGCAAATTTTGCATTTTCCCAATAAGGAACTCTTTGACGATATGTTCCTGTTACAACTGTAGGATTTACAGCAAAATCATCTACAGCAACATCACTGAACATACCACCTTTTATCCATTCATTTTGACGGAAGGATTTTATATCTGGTTGTTTATCAGCAATAGCTTGTTTTTCTGCAAAAGTTAATGGTTCAAGTTTATGCCATTGTTGCCAATCAGATAATTCACTGCGAAGTTCTGTTCTACCGATGGATTCCAAGAATTCGTCCATATTATTATCTAAAAATGCAATATCTTCATCTGTTAAATCTTTCAAGCGAATATCTGCTGGATAACCATCTATTTTTCCACGGAAATATACTGTACCGCCTACCATACCTACGCATGGACGTTCGCCGAGTACACTTGCAAATTCTTCACTATCTACACCGCAGACAACAGCTTTACCGCCACCCATGAATTCAAAGGAGAATGAACCTACATTTTTTAATACCCATAATTGTGGTTCTTCATAAAGTGGGTCATGTTTCATAAGTGAACCAGAACGAGTACCTGCTCTACCACCGATATAAATTTTACCGCCAGCAGAACAATGACCAGCTGTATCACCAGCATCACCGCGAACAGTGATTTTACCACCAGCATTAAGCCAGCCAACATCAGCAGAAGATGATTCATCTACTACGATTTCTGTATTATCAAGACACATACAACCAACACGTTGACCTGCGTTAGTTACATGGAAAAATAATTTTTTTCCTTCTGGATGCCATAATGGACCACCAATATCATGTTGACCAGAAGCATGTATTTCAAATTCTGTTTCTCCTTGAGCTACAGCTTGACCAATAGCAAGGAGTAAATCTTGTGTGGACATACGTTCATGTCCAACTAAAGTATCTATAGTAAACATCTTAAAAATCCTCCTCACTAATTAGCATACATATTGAATGCCAAGTTTTTCAGCAATAGCTTTATCTGTAGAAACAAGAGCATCACTTCTACCAATTGGAAGAGATGAGTTACCAATTGGAGCCATGAGTTTTCTAAGTTCTTGGTCAAAAGCTAAGACATAATCAACGATTTTTTGTGCGCCTTTATCAATATCAAGACGTTTAACAAGGCGAGGGTCTTGTGTACAAATACCAGTTGGACATTTACCAGTATTACAGGAATTACAACGACCATGTTCATTACCAACACAGCCTAAAAGTTGAATTAAGATTTTACCACAGAATACCCCATTTGCACCAAGGCACATCATTTTGAAAGCATCAGCTGCTGCATTACCAGTAAGACCGATACCACCACCACCATAAAGTGGAATTTGACCTTGAAGACCTTGTTGAACAGCTGCTAAATAGCAATCACGAATTTTGGAAACAACTGGATGACCTGTATGGTCTAAGGAAATTTCATTTGCAGCACCAGTACCACCTTGAATACCATCAATGAAGAAACCGCCACAAATTTTATAAGGGTCACGAAGTAAATTATTATATACAGATACAGAAGTAGCTGAAGCAGCACATTTAATAGCTACAGGAACTCTGAAACCAAAAGCAGCGTTCATGGATAAATGCATTTTCTGTACAGATTCTTCAATGGAATACAAACCTTGATGGTTTGGTGGAGAAGAAAGTGTAGCTTTTGGTACACCACGAATTGCCTGAACATGTTCTGCTACTTTAGCTGCAGGAAGCAAACCACCATCACCAGGTTTTGCCCCTTGACCAATTTTAATGAGAACGCCTGCTGGGTCTACTTTCATTTTAGGAAGAGCTTTTACAATACGGTTCCAACCAAAGTGACCAGAAGCAATCTGTAAAATCATATATTTTAAATAATCCGATTCTAAGAGTTTAATTGGCATACCGCCTTCACCAGAACTCATGCGAATTGGAATATTGCATTTTTCATTTAAATAAGCACAAGCAAGAGCAACAGCTTCCCATGCTCTTGTAGACAAAGCACCAATGGACATATCAGAGAAAATAAGTGGATAAATCCAATTTACTGGTGGTGCTTTATGTTCCATAACTAATTTGCCATTTTCCATTTTTAAAGGCAAATCTTTTGCTGGTAATACTCTACCAAATGGAGAACGTATATCAAAAGTATGACGCTGAGAATCAAGTGCAGGGTCAGTCATCTGACTGATACGACCTACAATAATACTATCTAATGTTCTTTGTGCATTTAAATTTGTACGTCCGCCACGTTTAATAGGTCCATGATCACGAGAAAGCAATGTTTTTCTTGTATCAGCATTTCTCACTGGACGAATAGCACCATTTGGACAAACTTTTTCACACATACCACAACCAACACAAGCATTTGCAAGTGTTTTTACCTGTTTTATAACAGGAATTGCTTTATGTGTATGTTTTGGATCAGGGAATAATCCATCAGAAGTAGTCTTATCTATGCGAATTACATCTGCTTTAATTGCTTGAAAAGTACAAGTTGCTAAACAGCTACCGCACATAGTGCAACGGTCCATATCATATTCAATTTTCCAATTAAGGTCGTTTGTACTTATATCTTGCGTTTTTACTGTTTCCATCTTTGAACCTCCAAGTCATTGTTAATTACTACAACTTCACGTTCATTAGGATAAATATCTTTGCTCATATCTCTATTTGGCAATATTTCATTAATACCACAAACTTCTGAAGCAATAGCTACCATATTTTCATCGCCACCTACAACAACTGGGCGAAGTTTTTTAGAATCACAGCATGTCATCATTCTGCCATCTGGTAAATTAGCAATAACTGTATTTGGTCCATTTATTTCTAAATTAGCTAAAGATTGACGAATAGCTGTTAATACTTCTTTATCTTCACGTTTATCAATTTCTTCAAATGGAAGAGGTGTAATTACATGTTTAAAATATTCAATAGGCCATTTTAATTCATGTAAAACATAATGAAGTGTATATAAGAAATTTTGAGAGTCTGATTCAAAACCTATATATCCACGATGTAAAGATTTTTGGAACTCTTTATTTTTAGTAAAGAATGTATTTTCACCATTAGCGCAAAGAGTATATCCTTGTAAAAAGAATGGATGTGCTGCATAACGTACAATATCATAATTTGTATTTTGACGACATTGAGCAACAATATTTTTAGCAAGTAAACAGCCATTTTCATTCCAAAGATGGAAATATGTAGCAATATCAGCAGGGTCACCAATTTCTTTTAAAGTAAGTACATCTGGCCAAAATGAATATACAAAACCATTACCTGATTCTTCTAATATTTTACGAAGAGCTAAACGTGTATCTAATAACAATTCGCCTTTTTCTTCTTCTGATTTATCTTTGTAATATTCAGGATAATCATAATTACGGAATATATAATATGGCATAGCTTGAATATCTAAGCCTGGTTGTTTATCAGGGACGGGAATCCATTCAGCCAACTGAATAAAATTGTGGCTGTCCATATATTCTTCAACCATTTCTGCACCACGTTGAGTACAAGCTAAAGAAAGTAACGGCTTATCTTTATAATCGGAAAAAATACCATATAAATCCTTCATAACCATAGCAAATCCAGAGTTATCATGACCTTCTTGTTGAGGTATCATTAATTTTAAAGCTTTTGCCGGACTAACAGGAACTTTACTTTTTATAGAACCTATTCTACACACAATAACCGCCTCCAATAAATTATTTAAAACACATCAAAATAAATACATTCGTATTTTTATAATGTACCTTTATAATAAAGTGCAATATACATTATAAAAACTTATTACTACGATGTCAATATATTTATACAATAAATAAATCTTATCTTTTAAACAAAACCCTTATATTTAAAAGCTTTTAAAATAGTTGTAATATTCTGTTTTGTATATTTAAAAATTATTATGCAGTAAACTAAGATTTACATATTAACAACACCTAATAAAATAGCATATTTTTAGGCTTTTTTTACTTTACTGCATAAAATTGTATTGTATAGTTTTACTGTATACAAAATAAAAAAGGCAGAAAATATCTGCCTTTTATTTTAAAAACTCATTTATTAAATTTTCTAATCTATATTTCAATATACTTATCTCGTCGCTATGTTCATCTAAAAAGCCCTGTGTAGAATTTTTTAGATCAGTTATATTTCCTTTTAAGTCTTTATCTTGTGCTATATCTTCTTCTAATCCACCAAGAATTTGCTTTGCCTTATCTACTTTTGCTTCAAAAGTCTCTACCTTTTCACTTACTTGAGTGTCAAGATTATTTTCATCTGTTTTATCATCTAATTTTAATTCTTGTCTCACTTCAGTTTTTACTACTTCTTCATCATCTCTATCAATAGGCATATTCCAAGAAAAAGCTAAATAAAATCCCAGTATAGCTACAATTACAAAACTAGCGACTATGAGAATTTTTCTTACAGCGTTTTTTACAGTCTGTGCAACATTTTTAGTTTTTTGAGAAATAGTCAACTTTGTTTTCGTTTCAGGAGCTATATCTTCTATTTTAATCTTATTATTTTTTTCAACCGTAGTTTTTGGCGTATTTTCTACTTTAGTTTCATAATTAAATCTAGCTTGCTCTAATTGCTCCATTTCTTCTTCAGTTAAAAATCTTGTAGGTTCATCATTTCTAGATATCCCTACTTTATTAAATGATTCTTTATTATCCAACAAAATTCACCTTTCCATTTTAAAACCAATATTTATGCATCTTGTTTTTGCATCGCTAAATGTTCTTTTTCTAGTGCATGACAAACACGCGCTATACTCCAAAAGCGATTAAAAGTCGTAACAACTGCTTTGCAAATAGGCACTTGCAGATTTTTTTCTCGCATTGCTTTTAAGACATTATCTAATCTAGGTTTAGTAAAATTATGAAACATCATTAATTCATATTCAAAATTTAACACTTCTTCATTTGTTGGCTGTACTTTGTTAAATCCCTTTAAACCAAATAAATAACCAATTTTTTGATAATGTTCTTCTTTATCTACAGTAATAACTTTTATTTTCATCGCTTCTAATAAAGTTTTTATTTCCATTAAGCGTAATTCATCTGTAAAATTATATAATAAAATCATTTCTTGAATATTTTTTTTCATACTAAAATCACCTCTTCCCAATTATAAATTATCTATATAATTTAAACAAGAATAGAGTTTTATGAAAAAAGCTCCCAATAGAAATATTTACATATATCTATCAGGAGCTTTATTTTTTATTTTATTTGTCCTTCAATTCGTTTAGTCAACAAATTAGCTTCATATTCCATAGTTTTAGCTTTTTTCAAATTATCTGTAGCTTCTCTTAATGTTTTTATATCTTTATTATCTAACCATTAGCATAATCTTGATAATAAGCTATTTTGCTTTCACATGCTTTTAAACGCAAATTATGCAATGTTTCTGCTGATTTTGGCACTTCTACAGATTGTAATGCTTCTTGTAACTCTTTCAATTGAGGTAATATTTTATTTTCAATATCGTTTTTCAAATCAGTTCTAGTTTGACTACTACCCAATGTTCCTAAATTCAATGCTGCATTTAAATTTGCTTCATTTTCTGTTAAAATCTTTTCTTTATCAATGATAATAAGAGTTGTTTGACTCAAATAATCTTTTATGAATTCTTTTCTGCCATCTTCTAGAGCTTTGATAAAATCAGCAAAATTGTCTACACTAACAACTTTCCAATAACCATCTGCTTGTTCTTCTAATGACACTTTAAATACAAATGGCTGATTAATTTCACTTTGAGTTACTTTTATACCAGCTTCAGCTGTACCATTATCTTCATTTGTATTGATATAATCAATTCCTTCAAAAGTTAAATCAGTCAATCCAGATTGTTCTAATATCATATCTGAATTTATCATGGCACCTTGAGCATCTGCTGTTGTGTTTCCAGATTGCCAACTACCTGTTTTTACATAATTATTTAAACCTTCTTGTAAACTAGCAACTATTGGCGCTTTAAACATTGTAGCTAGACTATTCATTGCTACTTTTGCTTCTTCTGGCAAATTAGTTTGCGATGCAATTATACCATCTAGCATATTATTAGTTACACCTGCTACAACATTATCAACATTTACATACTTATTAAATTCATCTACGTCATGATTTTGTATTGATTCTTGTATAGCTTTTAGCGTATATTCGGGTGTCTTTACATAAAAATTAAAATATGCCAGGCCTCCACCTATAACAACAAGTACTAATAATATTGCTGCTGCAAAAATCTTTAATTTAGTACGCATTGATAATACCATAGTTTTTCCTCCAATTATAATTTAATTAATAATTCCCATAATATATTATATCTTCAATATCAATTATGGCACCTATTCACATCTTATGCAATACTTTATCTATAGATATTATCTAAAATATAGTATTAATAGATTGACACTATGGCTCAAGTAACATATTATTATCTAAGAACTTAATTTATACTTGGATAGAGGTGTGCTTCGTGATAGGTATTGTAATCGTATCTCATAGTTCTTTAATTGCAGATGGAACTAAAGAGCTAGCTCTCCAAATGGCAGACCCTGCATTGAAAATCATGGCCGCAGGAGGCACATCAGATGGAAAACTTGGCACCGATATGAAAA
The DNA here is from genome assembly GCF_000378365.1 of Megamonas rupellensis DSM 19944. Lineage (NCBI taxonomy): Bacteria > Bacillati > Bacillota > Negativicutes > Selenomonadales > Selenomonadaceae > Megamonas > Megamonas funiformis. The sequence goes on from NZ_KB899593.1 coordinate 12,345, forward strand.
AAATAAAATCTGCCATCGAAAAAGTAAATGGAGCTGATGGAGTTCTTATACTTACTGATTTAGGAAGTTCTGTATTAACAACTGAAATGGTTATTGATATGATGGATGAAGATGATAAAGATATCAGTAAAATTCAAATAGCTAATGCGCCTTTAGTTGAAGGAGCTGTTATTGCTGCTGTTGAAGCTTCATTCAATAGTGATATTTTCAGTATAAAAAAGACTGTTGAAGACATCATCATAAAAAAGGTTCCATTATAAAAAAAGCTGTACATGTAATATGTACAGCTTTTTTTCTTTATCATTTATAATTCTGTTTTATTGCGAACTAATTCTGCACGGTGAGCTTTTATCTGTTTTAATTTAAAAATCACCATCGGTATTACCATCATTGGAATACCTGCATATAAAGTAGAACGTAAATCATCAGTAAAGGCAATTACAATAAGACAAAATACTTGTACCCAAATTCCAAATAAAGTTACATAAGGGAAAAATGGAGTTTTGTATTTTAATTCAGATACTCTATTTTCTGCCATCATTTTTTTGCGGAAATTATATTGACTCCAGCAAATAGAAATCCAAGCCATAGCACCGGTAAATCCAGAAACAGCTAATAAATAAGTATATGCTGTTTCACTTGTATCTAAAGTATATAATAAAATTATAATCCAGCAAGCACAAATAGATACAATAATTGAATTTTGAGGCATACCATTATGATTTAATTTACCTAAAAATTTAGGTGCCATTTTATGTCGAGAAAGTCCATGTAATGCTCTGCCTGCACCATATAGACCTGAATTAGAGCAAGAAATTGCTGCTGTAAGAATAACAAAAGCAAACATATATCCAAGCCAGTCAAATCCATAACGATGAAGTGCTGCTGCAAATACACTTTCTGTCAAAGTTGCTTCGTCCCATGGCAATATTGATATCAATAAAGTAATTGGTATTATATATAAAGCAATAATTCTCCAAGTAACATTGCGAACTGCTATAGGAATACTTTTTGCTGGATCTTTACATTCTCCAGCAGCTAAGCCAATTATTTCTGAACCTTGGAAATTAACTAAGATAATTACCATTGTCATGATAATTGCCCAATATCCATGAGGAGCAAAACCGCCACTACCTAATAAAATTTTTGTTCCAATAGGTTCGCCAGTTTCACCAGCCCAGCCCATACAAATAGCAAAAGCAATAATACTGAAAACTACTAATGCGACTATTTTTATAATTGATAACCAAAATTCACTTTCACCAAACTTGCCTACACTGAATAGGTTTATAAAGGTAACAACTAGACCAAACGATACAGCCCACCATAACTGACTGACCTCAGGTACAAATTGATTCATGATAATCCCCGCTGCAATCATCTCTGCAGGTACATAAACAATCCAATTCAACCAATATGCCCAACCGACACCACATGCCCATGTAGGCGATATATGGTCGTTTGCATACGTGACAAAAGAACTAGACACAGGCTGAGCTACCGCTAATTCAGCCAAACATAGCATAACGCATAATACTACTATTCCGCCCAATAAATAAGCTAAAATAGAAGCAGGTCCTGCTTGTTCTAATACATAACCAGTACCTAAAAAATAACAGCTCCCAATAATTCCCCCAAGAGAAATAAGCTGTATATGTCTGTTTTTCAGACCCCTATTCATTATAGGTTTGTTGTTCATCTCCTTAATAACACAACCTTTCTTATATTATTTTATATACTCTAAAGTATATTTATTTTTATTACAAAAATAATACTATAAAATTCATCATTTTACCATACAAAAAGAAAAAAACTTATAAAAATTTTCATGCTATTTATATTATAATTATTTTGAGGTGAAATTATGCTTGAATATAAAACAATCGAAGGCGAATACTTTACTGAATGGGAAATCAATAAATCCAGATTTTTAACTTATATTAAACATGTAGAAACAGAAATAGAAGCTCAAGAATTTATTTCGTCCATAAAGAAAAAACATTTTGATGCTCGCCACAACTGTTCTGCTTATATTATCGGCGAACGCAGTGAAATCCAAAAATCAAGCGATGATGGCGAACCTAGTGGCACTGCTGGCGCTCCTATGCTTGAAGTACTCAAAAAAAATGAATTAAGTGATATTGTCGTTGTCGTTACTAGATATTTTGGTGGCATAAAATTAGGTGCTGGCGGTTTAATTCGTGCCTACGGAAAATCTGTAACCTTGGGACTTGATGTTTCCACTATTGTAAAAAAATCCATCTTTAATTGCTATAAACTAGATTTAAATTATGATTTACTAGGCAGTTTTGAAAATTATCTCCACCAAAAAGAAATCCGCATACAAAATAAAGATTATAGTGATATCGTAAGCTTTACTTTATTATTAGCCCAAAATGACAGCGAAAATATTCTAAAAGACATCACTAATTTATCTGCCGGTCGCATAAAAATAGAAGAATTAGAACCTGTTTACTTAAATATTCCCTTAAATACAAAATAAAAAAATCCTTAGTAGTTAGATTTAGCTACTAAGGATTTTTTATTAAATTTATTTATTATCTTTGCGGAATTTTTCCATAAAGTCAACAAGAGCCTGGCAACCTTCCATTGGCATTGCATTATAAATAGATGTACGCATACCACCAACAGAACGATGACCTTTTACGCCACCTAAACCATGTTCTAAAGCTTCTTTAGCAAATTTAGCTTCTAATTCTTCACTTGGTAAGCGGAAAGTAACGTTCATGAAAGAACGGCTATCTTTATCTGCATGACCAACATAGAAACCCTCACTATTATCAATAGCATCATAAACTAATTTAGCTTTAGCTGCATTTTTCTTCGCCATAGCTTCTAAACCGCCATTTGCTTTTATCCAAGCTACTACCTTACCTACCATGTAAATACCAAATGCCGGAGGTGTATTATATAAGGAATTTTTCTTCAAATAAGTATCATAACGAAGCATTGTTGGCACTTCTTTTGGAGAATTTTCAAGGAAAGATTTACGAGCAACGACTACAACAACACCAGCAGGGCCAAGATTTTTTTGTGCGCCTGCATAAATTAAACTGAATTTAGAAAAATCAAGTGGACGAGATAACATATCAGAAGACATATCAGCGATTAAAGGCACATCGCCAGTTTCTGGAATGTAATGATATTCTGTACCATAAATTGTATTATTGTAGCATAAATGAAGATATGCTGCATTGTCGCTTAATTTAATTTCATCTTGAGTTGGAATATGTTTAAAATCTCTATCTTTGCTAGAAGCTGCTACAAAGCCACGATTTAAAAGTTTTGCTTCATCATAAGCTTTAGTTGCAAAACTACCAGATAATACATAGTTACCCACTTTGCCATCAACAGCAAAATTCTGTGGAATCATAGTAAACTGCATACTTGCTCCACCTTGGCAGAATAATACTTCATAATCATCACCAAGACCCATAAGCTCTTTTATATCTGCTTTTGCTTGATTATGTACTTGTTCATATTGTTTAGAACGATGACTGATTTCTATAATTGACATTCCACTTTTAGCAAAATTTAAAAATTCAGCTTGAGCTTCTTGTAATACTTCTAAAGGTTGCATAGCAGGACCAGGATTAAAATTGTAAATACGATTTTCCATCGAATAAGCCTCCTAAAAATAAAAATATAAGTTCTCCTTATTGAACTTATCATTTAATAATACTTTTACCATCTTACAATATTATATTTTAAATAAACATTTTGTAAAAAATATGATATTATTTTAAAATATCTATGATAATATGTCAATTTTACTGCTACAAAAGTATTTTAGTCAAGTAATAATATTCTATTTTATTGCTAATTTGTAAATCAAGCTTATAAGTTTTAATACTTAACCATATTTCTACATCATTTCATAAATATGATATAATATTTATTAATCACTTTATTTTTATACGTGCAATGATTAATTATTTAAAAGGAAGGTATATAGATGCGCACTAGCGAAGAAACTAAAGACATTACGCTTTTAGGTCAAAAAAATGTAAAATACGAATTTAATTATCGTCCAGATGTATTAGAAACATTTGATAATAAACACCCTGACCATGATTACTGGGTAAAATTTAATTGCCCTGAGTTCACTACACTTTGCCCTATTACAGGTCAACCAGACTTTGGTACAATTTATATCTCTTATATTCCTGATGAAAAAATGGTGGAAAGTAAATCCTTAAAATTATATTTATTCAGCTTCAGAAATAACGGCGATTTTCATGAAGATGTAGTAAATATCATCATGAAAGATTTAATTAAACTCATGAACCCTAAATATATTGAAGTATGGGGAAAATTCTTACCTCGTGGCGGTATCTCCATTGACCCATATACAAATTATGGTCGCCCTGATACAAAATATGAACAATTAGCTCAAACTCGTTTTGTAAATCATGATTTATATAGCTTAGATAAAGTAGATAATCGTTAAGTAAAAATAAATTTCATAAGATGAATTTTAATCAAACTAAAAGGAAATGATTATATGCTTCAAGTTTATACAGGCAATGGCAAGGGTAAAACTACAGCAGCCATAGGTCTTGCTATCCGCAGTTTAGGTGCTGATAAAAAAGTTTATTTTTGCCAATTTATGAAAACTTTAGCTTATAGTGAACAAGCTATTTTACAAAAATTCGCCCCACAATTGAAATTGACAACTAGTGGCAAACCTTATTTTATCGCTAAAGAAGGTATGTTGACTGATGAAGAAATCAAAAAATGGGGAGATATGCTCCAAGTTTATCCCGAAGGTAAACCACCTAAAGATTATGTAAAATTAGTTAATGACAGTTTAAAAAATTTACTTGAAGAAATAAACAATACTCACTACGATTTAATTATTCTTGATGAAATCAATGTCGCTATGTATTATGACTTAATCACTAAAGAAACTTTAGAATTTGTTTTAAATCAAATACCTTCAGATATTGAAATAGTTTGTACTGGTCGATATGCTCCTCAATGGCTATGTGAACGTGCTGATTTAGTCACTGATATGCAAGAAGTAAAACACTATTATCAACAAGGACTCCAAGGTCGCAAAGGTATTGAAGACTAATTTTGTTAATCTCCTACAATATGCTAAGAAGTTTTAATAAATAAAATTTCTTAGCATATTTAAATTAAACATTTCTCAAGAGGTGCTTTATAATCTATGAAAATATGTATTGAAAATAAAGACCGCCATGGATTAGTCTATGATATATCAAAAATTTTACTCAAATATAATGTAAATATTATCTCTATGGAAGTTATTAAAAATACTACATATTTAGAAACAGAAGCTTTATCTTATAAAGGTGAGCAAAAAATCTTATCTGAGCTTCATAAATTATCTGGTATTGTTCAAATAAAATCCATTATGCTAATGCCTCATAATGAAAAATATCAACAAATGGATATTGTCTTCAATACCATTAATGAAGGTATTATTATCACTGATAAAAACGGCGATATCATCTATATCAACAAAATTGCTGTAAAAATTCTAAAAATTCCTAATGATGATATTTTAGGGCAAAATATTTCCCGAGCCTTACCATTTTGCAAATTATTATTAAAAACATTGCAAACAGGTAAAAAATATCTTCATCATGAAGTTTATGCTGAAGAATATGACAATCATTATATGGTTAGCAGTCAACCACTATTAGATGAAAATAATAATTTATCTGGTGGTGTTGCTGTCATTCGCGATATGGAAACTGTTCGTCAAATATATCAAAAAATCACAGGACAGCCTTCTATTAGTTTTAAAGATATTATTCACCAAAGTGATATTATGGAAAAATTAATTTTATCAGCTCAACATTATGCTAGCAGTAATTCTACTATTCTCATACGTGGAGAAACTGGCTCAGGAAAAGAATTATTTGCTAGAGCAATTCATAATGCTTCACCTCGTCGCGATAATATCTTTCTCGCTATCAACTGCACAGCTATTCCTGATACTCTACTTGAAAGTGAATTATTTGGCTATGAAGAAGGTACATTCACTGGAGCTAATAAAGGTGGTAAATTAGGTCTTTTTGAATTAGCTAGTGGTGGTACTTTATTTCTTGATGAAATAGGCGATATCTCCTCCACTCTCCAAGCAAAATTATTGCGTGTACTTCAAGAACATAGCGTTCGCCGTATTGGCGGTAACCGCGAAATTCCTATAAATGTACGCATTATTTCCGCTACAAATTGCAATCTTGAACAAATGGTTAAAGATGGATTATTCCGCCAAGATTTATATTATCGCTTAAATGTAATACCACTATATCTACCGCCACTTAGAGAACGCAAAGAAGATATTCGTTTACTGGCAAATTATCTCTTCCAATCCACAGTAAATAATATTAATACAAGTATAAAATCCATTTCTCAAGAAGCTTTTGAAAAGCTTACCAATTATGATTATCCTGGAAATGTCCGCGAATTAAGTAATATCATTGAACGTGCTATAAATGTTGCTCAAGGTTCACAAATAACTGCTGAAGACATTATCTTATTTAACCAAATGCAAAATACTAGTTGCACACATGATTTAAATGAATATTCTACATTAAATTTAGAAGAGGCCCTTCGCCGTACAGAAAAAAATATTCTTCAACAAGCAATGAAAAAATTTTCCTCTTCACGCAAATTAGGTGCAGCACTTGGTCTATCTCATACTAGCGTTATTCGTAAAATGAAAGAATATAATTTAAGCTTTGATAAAAATACGCCATAAAAAAAGGTCTTACATAAAGTAAGACCTTTTTTATATTAAATTATTTTCCAGATTCTAATTTAGAATGTTTATAGCTATAGCCAAAGTATACAACAAGACCAATACCACACCATACTACGAAACGAATCCATGTATGAATTGGTAAATTATACATCAAATAACCACAGCAAATCATAGCCATTGGAGCTACAAAGTAAATAGCAGGACATTTGAAACCACGTTTGATATCTGGGCGTTTTATTCTCAAATAAAGAACACCAAAACCTGCTATAAAGAATGCAGATAATGTACCAATATTTGCCATTTCGGCAATTAAATGAATAGGAGCAAAACCAGCTATAACGGATACTAAAATACAGCCACCAATTGTTACTAAATAAGGAGTTCTATATAATTTGTGAATTTTGCAAATACCTGCTGGAATCATACCATCACGAGATAAAGCAAAGAAAATACGTGCTTGACCATATAATAAAACGAGTAATACTGTAGTAATACCACAGATAGCACCTACGGCAACAATAGCAGAACCAATTGGATAGCCGATAACACGAAGAGCATATGCTACAGGTTCAGCATTATTTAAATCTGTATAAGGTACTACGCCTGTTAATACAAGAGCTACGAAGAAGTATAATACAGCGCAAACACCTAAGGAACCTAAGATACCTATAGGTAAATCACGTGAAGGATTTTTTGCTTCTTCTGCTGAAGTCGCAACAGCATCAAAACCGATATAAGCAAAGAATACAATCGCAGCACCAGCTGAAATACCTTGTGTACCATATGGTAAGAATGGATCCCAGTTAGTTGGGTCAACATTAGGAACTGCCAATACGAAGAAGATAACGATAACTGCTAATTTTACAAATACTAAAATACGGTTAATCATAACAGTTTCTTTTGTTCCACGTACCAACAATATACATAAGAACATAGTAATTAAAATAGCAGGTACATTAATAATACCGCCTTCTTCAGGAACTTTCGTAAAAGCAACTGGTAAATCAATACCGCCAGAAGCTAAAAGCCCTACTACATATCCTGACCAACCAGCAGCAACAGTACTACAAGTAACAGTGTATTCCAAAATCAAATTCCAACCTACAATAAATGCTAGAAATTCACCTAATGATGCATATGTATAAGCATATGCACTACCTGCTACTGGAACCATTGAAGCATATTCAGCATAAGCAAGACCTGCAAACGCACAAGCGATAGAAGCTAATACGAAGGATAAAGATATACCAGGACCTGCATATAAAGCTGCACCTACACCAGTTAATACGAAAATCCCTGTACCAATAACACTACCGATACCTAGAAATACTAAGTCAAACGCACTTAAATTTCTTGTAAGACCTGAATTTTGTGCCATTGAACGCAAGGCACCTATATCTTTCTTACGGAACAAATCCATAAAAAACACTCCTTTTTTTCTACAACACGAAAACATCCCTTACTTTCTCATTTTTTCAAAAATAAAGGCCTGGTAAAACCAGGCCTTAGCTTTTTATTTTAAGATTTCGTGAATATCATAATAAGGTAAATTCAAACCTTCTGCTACGCCTTTAAATGTTACTTTACCATCTATAGTATTAATACCTTGCATTAAACCAGGATCGTCAAGGCAAGCTTGTTTATATCCTTTATTAGCAATTGCTAAAGCATAAGGCAAAGTAGCGTTTGTCAATGCCAAAGTAGAAGTTCTGGATACTGCACCTGGGATATTTGCTACGGAGTAATGAGTTACACCATGTTTAACAAATGTTGGATTGTCATGAGTTGTGCAATGATCGCAAGTTTCAACTGCGCCACCTTGGTCAATTGCAACATCGACAACAACTGAACCAGGTTTCATTGTTTTAATCATATCTTCAGTTACTAAGATAGGAGTTTTTGCACCTGGAATAAGTACAGAACTAATCAATAAGTCAGCTCTTGCTACCCATTTAGCAATATTGTAGCTATTAGACATTTCTGTAACTACACGGCCATGGAAAATATCATCAAGATAACGAAGTCTGTCGATAGAAAGGTCGATAATAGTAACTCTAGCACCTAAACCAACTGCCATTTTTGCAGCATTTGTACCAACGATACCGCCACCAACGATTACTACTTGACCTGGGCAAACACCACTAACGCCACCTAATAATACTCCGCGTCCACCATATTGACTTTCAAGGAACTGAGCACCTAATTGAACAGACATACGACCAGCAATTTCACTCATTGGGGAAAGAAGTGGTAAGCTACGGCCATCTCTACCTCTAACTGTTTCATATGCGATACCAACAACTTTATGACGTAATAAAGCAGCTGTAAGTTCAGGTTCTGGAGCTAGATGTAAATAAGTATATAGAATTTGACCTTCATGGAATAAATCATATTCAGCAGGTAATGGTTCTTTTACTTTAATAATCATATCAGCTCTATCAAAGAGTTCTTTTGTATTTTCAACAATTTCAGCACCAGTAGCAACATAAGCTTCATCTGGGAAACCACTGCCAACACCAGCAGATTTTTCTACTAATACAGTGTGTCCTGCACGTATTAAAGCTTCACTTCCCGCAGGTGTTAAGCCAACACGGTTTTCATTGTTTTTAATCTCTTTAATAACACTAATAATCATAATATAAACCCTCCTTCAGGTCGAAAAAATTTATTATAAGACTATGTATAATCATTTCTGATTTACACTTTATATATAATGCAAATCGCGTGCCAAAATTAAATATAAAAATTTTATATTGATAAATAAGTATTTTTTATTATAGCTATTATTTTTGTAATATTTTTGTTACAAAAACTGTAATAATATTATTACAGCTGTAAAATTTTTATTACACTTTATAAAAAAATAAGAGATTAAAGTGTAAATTCTTTAATCTCTTATGGATAATCTTCTATTTATTTAATAAAGAATGTTTATAACTATATACAAAATAAATAATAATACCTACAATACACCAAATAATAAATCTAATCCATGTGAGGGCTGGCAAATTATACATTAAATAACCGCAACTAAGCATAGCCATTGGCCCAACAATGTAAATTGCTGGACATTTAAAACCTCTTTTTATCTCAGGACGTGTAATACGCAAATACAATACCCCAAATCCAGCTATAAAAAATGCTGATAAAGTACCTATATTTGCCATTTCTGCAATTACATTAATCGGTACAAATCCAGCAATCAAAGAAACTAAAATACAACCACCAATAGTTACTAAATATGGTGTATGATATTTCTTATGCACTCTACAAATTTCCTTTGGAATCATACCATCACGAGACAAAGCGAAAAATACACGTGCTTGACCATATAATAAAACAAGTAATACTGTAGTAATACCACAAATAGCACCTACTGCAACAATGGCTGAACCGAAAGGATAACCAATGACACGAAGAGCATAAGCTACAGGTTCTGCATTATTTAATTGAGTATAAGGCACTATTCCAGTCAACACCATTGCCACAATAAAATATAATAAAGTACAAACTGCAAGTGAACCTAAGATACCAATAGGCACATCTCGAGAAGGATTTTTGGCTTCTTCTGCTGATGTTGCTACAGCATCAAAACCAATATAGGCAAAAAATACAATTGCTGCACCAGAGGCAATACCTTGATAACCAAAAGGTAAAAAAGGATCCCAATTTCTAACATCAATATTAGGAATAGCTAAACATAAGAAAATAAAAATGACTGCTATTTTTACAAAAACCAAAATGCGATTTATAAAAATACTTTCTTTTGTACCCCTAACCAACAAAATACATAAAAACATAGTAATAAAAACTGCAGGAAGATTTATAATTCCACCTTCTGCTGGAACTTTTAAAAAATCTATAGATAAATTTAATCCACCTGATGTCAATAAACCCACTACATAACCAGACCAACCAGCTGCAACTGTACTACATGTTACTGTATATTCTAAAATTAAATTCCAACCTACTAAAAACGCCATAAATTCACCTAATGAAGCGTATGTATAAGCATATGCACTTCCAGATACTGGTACCATTGAGGAATATTCCGCGTAAGCCAAACCAGCAAAAGCACAAGCAACCGAGGCCAATATAAAGGAAATAGCAATTCCAGGGCCTGCATATAAAGCTGCACCTACTCCGGTTAATACAAAAATACCTGTTCCAATAACACTACCAATGCCTAAAAAAACTAAATCAAACGCAGTTAAATTGCGTACAAATCCAGATTTTTCAGCATCTTGTGCTAAATGTGCAATGTCTTTTTTTCGAAATAAATTCATAACATTCACCTCATTATTAAATTGTATTTTGATAAAGAAAAAAGCACTGAAGTATTCAGTGCTTTTTCTTAACTGGCAACTTCCTATCCTCCCAGCACGTCTCCATGCAAGTACTTTCGGCCTCTAAATGCTTAACTACTGTGTTCGGTATGGGTACAGGTGGAACCATTTAGGCATCGTCACCAGATATTCTCTTTT